>DNWN01000133.1 GCA_003507115.1 Cryomorphaceae bacterium
ACGGCTTCGACCGCCATTCCAGCGAGTTTCGCGGGGGGCTCGCTGCGGAAGCGCTCCATGATGCCGGCGATGGCTTCGGCGCCTTCTCGGCCTTTCTTGGTCACGCTGAGCAGGGACTCGTGGTGCACGCCGTGCTTCACGTAGAGCTGCAAGAGGTGTTCGTAGAAGCTGGAGCCCTTCGCCTTATTCCAGGCGGCCGCTTCGGCGAGCATCGCTGCGGAGGACACGGCATCCTTGTCGCGCACAAAGTCGCCTACGAGGTAGCCGTAGGACTCTTCTCCGCCCACAACGAAGGTCTGCTGGCCTTCGTGACGTCGGATCAGATCTGCAATCCACTTAAACCCGGTCAGGGTGTGGTAGGTGGGCACGCCGTAGCTGGAGGCGATGCGCTCCAGCAGGGGTGTCGTGACGACGGTACTCGCCACAAAGGGTTTAGCGGGCATGCTGCCTTGGGCTTGGTGCTGGTGCAGCACATAGTCGACCAATACGGATGCGGCCTGGTTTCCATTCAGTAAAACCATGTCCTGGTGGTCGTTGCGCACGGCAATGCCCACGCGATCCGTATCGGGATCGCAGCCAATCACCATGTCGGCGTGGAGTTCTTGGGCCTTTTCAATGGCCAAAGCCAAGGCGGCAGGCTCTTCCGGGTTGGGTGATTGCACCGTGGGGAAGTTCCCGTCAGGGGTGGCTTGGGCTTCCAAGACGTGCACATTTTTAAAGCCAAAGCGCTCTAGCGCTGGGGGCACCATGGTGATGGAGGTGCCGTGCAGGGCCGTGAAGACGAGGTTTAAATTCGCATTTCCCATCCCTGGGTTCATGCTCAATTGGGCGACTTTTTGGAGGTACTCTTGGTCGGCATCTTCCCCAAACTCGGCGATGCGGTCTTCGCCACCTTCCCATCGGATGTCGTCCAACTGGACGTCGCGCACAGCCCGCAGGATGGCCTGGTCATGCGGAGGAACGAGTTGGCCGCCATCATCCCAGTACACCTTGTACCCATTGTACTCCTTCGGGTTGTGGGAAGCCGTTAAGACGATGCCGGCATGGCATCCGTACTGCCGCACGGAAAAACTCAATTGGGGCGTGGGGCGTAGGGAGGGAAAGAGGAAGACATGAATACCATTGGCGGCGAGCACTTGGGCGACATCGCGGGCCAAGGTGTCGCTTTGGTTGCGCGAGTCGTAGGCAATGGCCACACGAACATGGAGGCGGATGTGATGAAGAAGGTAGTTGGCCAGTCCTTGGGTGGCTAGACCGAGGGTGTACTTGTTGATGCCGTTGGAGCCCAAGCGCATGATGCCCCGCAGTCCTCCCGTGCCAAATTCAAGATCGGTGTAAAATGCTTCGTTGAGCGCAGCAGGATCCGTATCCATCCATGAGCGGATAACCGCTTTATCGGACTCGGCTATGGAGCTAGCGAGCCAAGTTTCTGCCTGGCGCTTTGCTTGAGGATCTAACTGCATGTATACAAAGATGGCGGTTTATTCGCACAAACCGAACCTAAAATGTCCCTAGAATTGGGCCATTTTTACCGCCGCTACCGCCGCTTCGTCGCCCTTGTTGCCCAGTTTTCCGCCGCAGCGGTCCAGGCTTTGTTGCTCCGTATCGTCCGTGAGGACACAGAATATGACCGGTGTTTTGCCGTGGGCATTGAGTTCGGCGATGCCGTGGGTAACCCCTTGGCATACAAAGTCAAAGTGGGCGGTTTCGCCACGAATCACGGAGCCAATAGCGATGACTGCGTCGTATTCCAAGCTAGAGGCAACAACCTTGCAACCGTGGATGAGCTCAAAGCTTCCCGGAACAGCAAAATTTTCAATGTCTTCAGACTTTACGCCCAGGTGAACGAGGGTGTCCCGGGCTCCTTGCGCCAACGCATCGGTGATGTGCGCATTCCATTCGGAAACCACAAGCGCAAAGCGTTTGCCGCGTGCCGAAGGAATGCCTTCCAAGGAGAGGGTTCCGCGTTGGCCGGTGGCCATCTTACTGGGCGATTTTCGCCTCGCACATCGCGATCAGAGCGTCGACATCCGCCGCCTCGTTGGAGGTGGGGAAGTCTTTTTTGATGCGCGTGTAGTACTTCAACGCCGCTTTGTAATCGCCATTCATTTCGGCGGTAATGCCGGCCTTGTTCAAGAAGAAAGGCGTCAAGAAAGCATTCGATTCTTCTTTGGTCGCTTTGACATAGTACTCTTCCGCCTCTTCCGGTTGGTTGAGGTCAGCAAAAGCATCGCCAATGGCTCCAAGGGATACGGCGCTCAACACCCCGTCGTCGCCGTCAAAGTCGTCCAGGTGGGAAATGGCCTCTTCGGGCTGTCCCAAACCTAAGTAGCACAAACCGGCATAGTATTCCGCCAAGTTGCCTGCTTTCGTTGAGCCGTGCTCGTCGATGATATCCAGAAAGCCCAATTGGTTGGCGTTTCCGTTTAGGGCCAAGGCCAAAGAATCTGCAGCAAAGGCTTTCTGAGCGGGATAAATAGCAATTTGCGCCTCTTCTTCCGCGGGAACTGCGATAAAAAAGTTGTAGGCCCATACCAAGGCGAAGAGGGCGATGGCGCCGCCCAAGATTTGGGTAATGCGCTGCTTGTTTGTGTTGACAAAAGATTCCACCTTACCGAGGCTTGCTTCAACAACGGCTTCAGGATTTTCAATCAGATCAAATTCGTTTTTCTTCGCCATGAGGGAATAATATGGAGTGAAATAGGGCGCCAAAGATAGCCAAAAGGATAGTTCAGCGGTACTTTTGGGGGATGCAGGATGTGATTCTTCAAGATCTCCGTTTGGTCCACTTTAAAAACCACGCGCAAGCGGACTTTGTCTTTAGTCCCAAACTCAATGCCCTGGTAGGTTCCAACGGTGCAGGGAAGACCACCGTCCTGGATGCGGTGCACGTCCTGTGCATGACGCGGAGTTACTTCCATAGCACGGATAGCCACTGCATTCAATTTGACGCCCCCTTCTTTGTCGCGGAGGGAACCATGGAGGTGGGCGATACCCAAACCCCCGTGTATTGTGGGCTCAAACGCGGGGAAAAGAAAGCCTTCAAGGCTGACGACGCGGAGTATCCGCGCTTGGCCGACCACCTGGGACGCTTTCCGGTGGTCATGATTTCTCCCTCAGACCGCGACCTCATCACGGAAGGCAGCGAGGCACGGCGCAAGTTCATGGACGGCGTCATCGCGCAGTCCAATAAGGCTTTTCTGGATGCCTTGATTCAGTACAACCGCGCGTTGAGTCAGCGCAACGCCCTGCTTAAGTATTTTGCCGCCAACCGCACCTTTGACGCCGCCATGCTGGAACTCTATGACAGCCAGCTCTGTCAGTGGGCCCCGATCATTCACGACGCCCGGAAGGCTTTCATCGAAGACTTTGAGCCCCGACTCAAGCACTACTATGCCTGGATGGCCGGCGAGAGTGAAGCGGTGGGCATCGCGTTCAAGTCGGCGATGTTGGACCAGCCTTTGGATGAATTGTTGGCGGAAAAACTTTCCAAAGACCGCGTCCTGCAGTACACTTCGGTGGGGCCACACCGCGAGGACTTGGTCTTCACCTTGCATGGCGAGCCCTTGCAGCGCGTCGGCTCCCAAGGTCAGCAAAAATCCTATGTCGTGGCCCTTAAGCTCGCCGTCTTTGACGCCCTGAAAGAAGCGCTGGGCATTAAGCCCATTCTGTTGTTGGATGACATTTTTGACAAGCTCGATGCCCGCCGCGTCGAGGGACTGATTCGTCTGGTTAACGAGCACCATTTTGGACAGATCTTTATCACCGATACCCACCCAGAGCGAACGGCCTTGATGGTGAAAGAAGTCAATGAAGAGGCCAAAGTCTTTGATTTAAGCCCAATATCCTAACTCTATGGCCCGCCCCAATTTGCAATCGATTCACGACGTCCTCGGGCAACTCACGGAGGGCTATCAGGACAAGACGGCCTTCCAATTGGCCTTGGTCCAAAATGCTTGGCGGAGCTTGCTCGGCGAGGAGGCGACACAAAAGGTCCAAAAGTTTAGCCTGCACAATGGGGTTTTGCATGTTCGTTGCCACTCCGATTCCCTGCGCCATGAATTGAGTATGCAGCGCAGTCGACTCCTACAGGCCTTGAATGAATCCTTAGCCGGCGAAGTCGTGCTGGAAGAAATCGCCCTGCGATAGAATTTTCGCGAACTCGATTCCACCTTATCCTGGACCTCGTCACAAAAAAAACCGGCTCACCCTGACGGATGAGCCGGAAAAAAAAGCGGGCGGGGCCCGCTGTGGGAATGCTTAGTAGTTGAACTGCTCTCGGCCGGAGAAATGGAACGCGCCTTCCAAGGCAGCATTCTCATCGGAATCCGATCCGTGTACCGCATTGGCCGCGATGGACGTGGCAAAGCGCTGACGGATGGTACCCTCGGCAGCTTCGGCGGGGTTCGTCGCACCAATCAAGGTGCGGAAATCCGCTACGGCGTTGTCCTTTTCGAGGATGGCAGCCACGATAGGGCCTGAGGTCATNNTACTCGACCAACTCACCAAAAAATGGACGCTCGCTGTGTACGGCGTAGAACTGACCCGCGTCATGGCGGCTCAATTGCGTCAGCTTCATCGCAACAATGCGGAAGCCGGCGGCGTTGATCATGTCGAGGATCGCGCCAATGTGTCCGTTTGCGACGGCGTCTGGCTTGATCATAGTAAAAGTGCGGTTGGTCATCATATTATTTTCCGTTTTCGGCCGCGAAATTACGAAATTTACGCCCACAGACCGTCCTATGCCTCTATCTGATTTATCCCATCGTCTTTCCTCTAAGTCTCATCGCTTGGTTATCACGACCCACTGGAACCCCGATGGGGATGCCGTGGGGAGCTCCTTGGGCCTGGCCCATTATCTCCGGGGTCAGGGCCATAGCGTTCAGGTGGTGTTGCCCAATGCCCCGTCCGCACCCTTGCAAAAGACGCCCGGATATGCGAGTGCCTTTGTGATGGTTCACAGCGAGCAGCGGGCTGCTGCAGAACGAGCCATCCAGGAGGCCGAAGGACTCTTTTCTTTGGACTACAACACGGCATCGCGGGTCGGAGAAGATCTCATGCCTTGGGTGGCGGAATTTGAAGGTTTTCGCGTTTTGGTGGACCACCACCAGGAGCCCGACGGGGGCTACGACTTTGTCTACAGTCAGACGAGCAAATCCTCCACGGCCGAAATGGTCTATGATTTTATTGCCCAAGACGGGGGCGCGCTCGACGCTTCGGCCGCCGACGCCTTGATGATGGGACTGATCACCGATACGGGATCCTTCCGCTTTTCCAGTGTTTCGCCCGCCACCTTGGCGGCGGCTTCGGCACTGGTGGAGGCGGGGGCGGAAGCCCATGTCATCCACGAACGCTTGTTTGATGCCCATTCGCCCAGCCGTCTCCGACTGTGGGGCCGGGCGCTGTCCAGCCTAGAGCTCATGGCGGAAGGACGAGCCGCCTTGGTGCATTTGACGGCCCAGGACCTCGTGGAATGCGGCTACGAGGCCGGCGATACGGAAGGCCTGGTGAACCAAGCTCTCAGTATATCGGGCGTACTGGTTTCGGCCTTTGCCCGCGAAGATGCCGCGGCCGGCATCATCAAGTTGTCCTTCCGAAGCAAGGGAGACGTCGATGTGAATGCATTTGCCCGGGCCCATTGGCAGGGTGGTGGACATATCTACGCCGCCGGGGGCAAATCCGACGATACCATGGCCGATACGCTCGCTCGCTTGCGCAGCTCCTTGACTGAACTCGGAGCCTTGTGAAAAAGGTCCTCCTCCTCTCCGCGGGGCTCCTCGCCCTCGCCGCTTGTATTCGCCAGGGTCCCGAACCCGAGCAAACGACCCCTCTGAGCGCCCACGAAATGCGGGAACGCTTGATCGAGCAAAACCGCGCCGTCCTCGAGGCCGAGCGCGCGGACATCGAGGCCTTTATGGATTCGAGTGGCCTGGCCTTTGTCCCCACGGGGACAGGCATGCATGTTTGGACCCAAACTGCGCCCGGTTCCCCTGTTATCGATACCGCCCAACGGGTGCAACTGCGAGTGCATGTCCACAGTCTGCATGGAGAGGTCTTTGCGGAGAGCCTCCGCCAGGAGGTGGCCGTGCTTCGCGACAACGACGCCATTTGGGGACTTCAGGAGGCGCTGATTCGCGCCCACGTCGGAGACAGCCTCATTTGCATCGTTCCGGCCCACTTGGCCCATGGCTTGGCGGGAGATTTGGCGGACATTCCTCCGCTCACCCCCCTCGTGTATTACCTTCGCATTCTTCAATAAAACAACTTCGCTCGTTATGAAACGTATTGTAGCTCTTGCCCTCGTGGCAGTTCTCATGGTAGCCTGTGGCGCTACGCCCAAGATTAAAGTCAATGGTGAAACCGCGAAAGTGGAGGATGGACTCTACGCGCTGTTCCAAACAACCCAGGGCGATGTGCTCGTCCAGCTCGAAATGGACAAAGCCCCCATGACGGTAGCCAACTTTGTGGCCCTGGCCGAAGGCAACCACCCCGAAACCAAAATCAAGCGTGGTGAGCCCTTTTTTGATGGCTTGACCTTCCACCGTGTGATTCCTCAGTTCATGTGCCAAGGCGGTGACCCCAAGGGCACGGGCGAAGGCGATCCCGGCTATTCTTTCCCGGATGAATTTCACCCCGACTTGCGCCACAATGGCCCGGGGATGCTCTCTATGGCGAACAGCGGCCCCGGCACGAATGGTTCGCAGTTCTTTATCACGGAGGTTGCGACGCCCTGGTTGGATGATCGCCATTCCATTTTTGGTCATGTGATCCTCGGTGGAGAGAAAATTGCCGAAATGGCCCGGGTCGCCACAAACCCCCAAAACAACATGCCCAAGGAGCCCATCACGATGAACGTGAAGATTTACCGCGTGGGTAAAGAGGCCAAGAAATTTGATGCCCCTGCGACCTTCTTGCTCAAGAAGCAAGAGATTGAGGAAGCCACCGTCCAAGCTCGGGAGGAAGCCAGCAAAGTAGGTCAGGAGCGTGCCGCACAGTACACCTGGTTGGCCAG
>DNWN01000102.1 GCA_003507115.1 Cryomorphaceae bacterium
TCCATACCGGTGCTTCGCCGAGATGTTCTGGGGGGGTTAGCTTTTCAAAATCGCGGTCAATGAGGCGCTCAATTTTGGTTAGTTTATACATGTCCTCTGAACAAACGAACGTGATGGCCATGCCTTCGGTTTTGGCCCGAGCCGTTCGACCAATGCGGTGCACGTAATCCTCCGCATCATTTGGGACATCGTAGTTGATCACCAAGTCGATGCCTTTGATATCAATTCCGCGACTCATGACATCCGTGGCCACCATAATGCGTGTACGTCCTGCCTTGAAAGCGCTTAGTGCCTTCTCCCTCGCGTCTTGCTCATAGTCCGAGGACATGCCCTGCACCGAATAATTCCGTTGAGCGAGCTTACGTGTGAGCTGTTCTACTTTGCGCTTAGTCGAACAGAAGATGATAATGCTCGCAAAGCCATCTTTATCCTTGAGCAAATGCTGAGTTAATCCGATTTTCTGCTCTTCGTGGGCGAGGTAGATCTGTTGCGTCACCCCGTCTGCAGGTTTGGATATTGCGACCGAAATCTCTTCCGGATTGTCTAGAATTTCCTTCGCTAAGTTTCGAATCTTGGGCGCCATGGTGGCCGAAAACATGAGACTTTGACGTTTTTCGGGTAGGGTCTTGATGATGCGAATGATGTCATCATAAAAACCGATGTCGAGCATGCGGTCTGCTTCGTCCAAAATCAAGTGCTTGACCTCCGAAAAGTCCACATTTCCTTGCTCCATGTGCGAAAGCAGTCGCCCGGGTGTCGCAATGATGATGTCCGCACCGCCCTTCAAGGCCACGGCTTCCTGATCCCAGGCGACACCATCTCCTCCTCCGTACACGGCATGACACGTCGCTTGCGCGAAGTAGGCCAATCCTTGGATTTGGTGGTCAATTTGAATGGCCAATTCTCGCGTTGGACAAAGAATTAATGTTTGCACCCCCCCGACCGTACTTTCCGAAATGTGGTTCAGAATGGGCAGAACAAACGCCGCCGTCTTCCCGGTGCCCGTCTGCGCACAGCCGATGACGTCTTTTCCTTCTAAAATGAGGGGAATGGCTTTGTCTTGAATTTCGGTCGCGTCCTCAAAATTCATGTAATAGAGGGCGTCTAAGAGGGCGTCGTTGAGACCAAAATCTGTAAACTTCATCGCTGGTATAGGAGCTATTGCGCGTCATGCCGCCCGGTGCGGCGTGGCAAAGGTAGCGCATTGTCGCTCGAAGGGTCTCGAAGTATTCATTCTGCGAGATACTTTCCCCTCATGCTGCGGTAAAAGCTTTGGATGTAGACAGGACGGATAGACCCCGTGAGCATTGCGGTGCACGATGATTTTGAGCGCACAAAAAAAGGGCCGCATCGCTGCAGCCCTTCGAAATTTGCGTTCGTGGGGTTACTCACGAATCAATTTGAGCGTTTGGGTTCCATGGTCCGTTTCTACGCGAACAATGTAGGAGCCACGGGGCCAAGCAAATGAAGGCAATTCTACCTCACGCACTTGGGGCACATCAGATTGATAAACTGGGCGACCGAGGATGTCCATCACGAGTACACGATTCACCTTTGCTCCCTCGACTCGAACGTAGGCAACGCCTGCCGTCGGGTTTGGACTCATCGTCACAGAAAGCGTGGCCGGCTCTTCTTGGCCGATGGAATATCCTACGGCATTCATCGCATTGGCCATTCTAGGCATCGTAAACGCCATCACCGTATCGATGTACAGCAAAGATTGCGCCTTGAGGTTTGGGTTCGTCTCGTTCGCCGTAAGGGGGTGATTGGGATCCCACCAATCCCACGGATTTGCATTGATGCGGAAGGGCATCGAAGCATTCGGAGGAAGCATGTTGAACGTATAGATATTCTCTTGGCTTCCGATGTTGTGCGGATTGCTACGTGCCTTGACCGAGTACGAATCCGTCAGGGAAGATGCGCCGAGCACACTGTTGTTACCAAAGGTGTTCGCGATTTTCACGGCGGTGTGGCTTCCAGCGACTTCTACGACTGGAAAGAAGGTTCCGGCAATCGGAACATTGACCATGCCTCGATAATACGGGGCAAAGAAGTCGTAGCGACTATGGAAAGAAACCATGGGGGCATCTCCTTGAGCAACCCACGCGGAGTCACCCAGCGCGCCACCCAAGTTGATGACGAGATTCACATTGTGCGGAACCCCTGCATACAAGGGGATATTGCGCCCAGGCTGATTCTGGTCCACCAAGGGCAATCCGGTAACGGGGTGTGTGCCAATGATCGTAGCCTCTCCTCCGTAGCCATTCCAGTCTCCCACGATCGCAGTATCCACATAGGGATCTCCGGCATTCACCGAATCACCAAAGATGCCTGTACCGGCTGCGGAATATTGGAATTTCGTGGGGCTCGCCACTTCGGAGTAATTGTCAATGGACGCATACGCCAAAGAGATGTAACCACCGGATCCAACACCCATCATGGAGATGAAGTTGGGATCTATGCGGTACGGATCACCGAAGACAATCTTGGATGCGCGTATAGCGCGCACGCCCACTTTGGCGTCTTGAACTGCGTTGTATACAGCTAAGAGGTTGGTACCCCGTCGTAAATCCAGGTTCGTTGAGTTCGCCAGCCATCCTAGTCGGTAAGATGCGGAGAAGACCACAAAACCCCGACGTGCAAAGCGAAGAGCAATTTCCGTGATGGCCGAGTCCTTGCGCGAGCCCATGGGCGAAGCCATGCCCTGAGGAAGGAAGGAACCCGTATGAAGCAGCACGATGACTGGGCGCGATGCCTCTGCATCTACGGATGTATCCGGCATGAAAATGTCCGCATACATGGGGATGACCATGGGGCCACCCATCGCTGCCGGAACATATTGGCTGAAGTTGTAACCATAGGCCACATCCGGAATGTGGGTTATCTGTGAAGTCGTAAAGACTTCATCGAGATACCGCTGTTGAGCCGAAGCGCTTCCTACCACCAGGAAGCTCAGGGCCGAAGCAAGCAAAAAAGAGTACGTTTTTCTCATAAGTTTAAGTGAATTTGTTCGGGAAATTTACGATAACAAAATGAATCCTAAAGAATTACTGTAGTGGACAAGTACATGAGTCTACCGACTGCCGGACCGCCATAGACTTGAACCACCTTTCGATTTAGGATATTGCTTGCACCCAACTTGATGGTCCAGTCCCCCGCATTGTTCGTCCACGTTACCTGAGCATCGGTCAACCGGTAGCTTGGAATGGCCCCGGTGAATTGGGGAGATCCTTCGAAAACGAATCCCTCTACCCATTTGTGGCTAATCAAGTAGCCAAGGCTTCCCTGCCGGATTTTCCAGTCCAAATCCCGTGCAGAAAAGGACAGGTTGTATTTGTGTTCTGGGGTATTGTAGGCCGGAATGATGGGGTCATCGGCCCCGGCGTTGAGAACATTCCAGCTGTAATTGCCCGCCAGCGTGTAGCGCTTGAAGTAATAATTCGCCCCGACGCTAAAGCCTTGTGTTGTGACCGTTTGTGACGCGTTGGACGCGATTCGGTATGCCTGGGCCGATTTCAAGCGATCGGCCGCACTGCCGCCTGGATCATCTTCAATCTTCAAGGCGACATGGTATCCAATAAAATCATCGTACCAACTGTAGTAGTAGGTGGCGTCCACATAGATTTTTTCCCACCATGTATCCCGGTAGCCTACCTCCACGCTCTTCACTTTTTCGGGCCGAACCCCGGCGATGGAATAATAATCCCACACCCAACTGGCGCGAGCTTGCGGCGAACCGGCAAGGAAGTCGGACACATGGTCAATGGTCACCAAGGAATCATATCCGTTTAAATTTCCCAAGAGCAAGGCGCGGCCGACATTGTAGTAGAGGTATTGATCCTGAAGGGTCGGATTTCGAATCGCCGAGGTCAACCCTACGCGCCAAACAGCATGGTCGTTGGGTTTGTACACCAAGGAAACAGCGGGGGAAATCAACCATCGGAAGTTTTGGTTCTTGTCGACTCGGATGGAGGCATTCCACAAAAGTTTGTCCGTTTCTTTCTTGTGTCCCGCAAAGAAGCCCACTTCTTGAACCCGAAGCTGAACATTCCCCGTGTCGCTAAAGATGGTCCCACGTGAGTTCGGTGCAAAGCGGCGATAGTTTCCGCCCACATAGAGGTTCCCCCAGGTTCCCACATCGAGGTTGCGCTGGCCTTGGATATGGGCTAAGGAAGACCGGTCAAAAAACTGGCTACCCCCTTCATGGAACGGGGTGGTGATAATTTTCTGCTTGAGGGCCTCAAAAGCGGCTGTTCCCGGAATCAACGTGCTATCGGGATCGTAGGCCCCATTGATCCACCCTCGATTGCTCTCATGGAAGGAGGCAAAGGCATCGGGATACATGGCCCACATTTGAGCCATTTGGTCACTAAACTCCTGATTGGGCAGGGATTCAGACGGGTAGCCCGCCAAAGCCTTGACTTTCGACTTTTGAAAAATATTCCAAAAAGACCGGTATTGATTGGCCCAAAATCCTTCATGGAGCACCGAATCTTGCATGCGCAGGGCGGTGAAGTAGGCATCATAGGTATTCCCGGCATCCTCGTGTGTGGTGTAGGCTCGGATGAACCAGTCGTCCTTTTGGCGAATCTCGACCCGGTTTTGAAGGAACAAAATGTCCTTGAGGCTAAAGCGGTTATCCCCCTGGTATACGGTCGTTCCGCTGCCAAAATTGAGGCTGTAAATAGTTTCCAAACCGGTTTTGGTCCGGTAATGGACGGCTGTGGCTACTTTGAGGTTCTTGGTGTTGTAATCCACCAGGGCCTCCTCCTCAATGCCCCGACGATGATACGTGCCAATTCCTGCATAGGTTTTCACATCCCCGCCGTCGTCGTGGACAATTTCATCTCCATAGCGGTTCACGGCATCGTAGCCTCCGGGGTTGGTCGCCGCACTTTTGGATCCATCCGTGGGATTCATGTTGGTCGCCTCCCAATCATTCACCCCTAATGCATAGACATTCAACTTCAGTGCCCAAGAGGGCGACCCATCGGGCCGCTGGTAGGCTTCTGCCCAGCGAAAGGCTACCTCTCGCAATGCTCTTTCTCCTACCTTGATTTGAAAAGTACTTCCTGGCGTGAGGTAGGGATCCCGCGTTTGGATGGCTATCACCCCATTGAATGCGGATGGGCCATAGAGCGCCCCGGCGGCGCCCGAAATAATGTCCACATTTTGCACGTCGAGCTCACTGGCGCCCAAGAAATTGCCCAAAGAAAAATTCAGGCCCGGCGCCTGGTTGTCCACGCCATCAATCACTTGAAGGCTGCGGACGGGACTGGTGCTGTTAAATCCGCGGGTGTTGATGATTTTAAAGCCTATACTCGCAGAGGTCAAATCCACCCCCTTCATATTCCCCAAGGCCTCATAAAAGCTGGGAGCGGCCGCCTCGCGAATACTGATGAGGTCTAGGGCTTCCACCGATATGGGGGATTGCTTTTGTTTTTCGCTGATTTTTGACGCGACGATCAAGGCATCTTCCAAGACCACAGCGCTCGGGGTGAGGGTGATTTCCAACTTGGCCGAATTTTCTTTCACCTGAACTCGGCGTGTTTCGTAGCCAAAGGCTGATAACACCATTTCCGTAGGCCAAGAACTGACGGGAATCTGAAAACGGCCATTCGGATCCGACACCACTTTAGCCCCGTTGGGGATTTCGACCAGCGCATTGGGCACGGGCTCACGGCTTCCTTTTTCCATGATAGTACCCGAGAGATTCTGAGCCTTTACTTGGAGTGAGAGCGCTAAAAGGAGGAGGATTTTGATGGCAATGCGGTAGTGCATAGGTCCCGATTTTCGTTCCTACCAAACTAGGGAAAATAGTTGACGCAATCCCTCTTTGATAAGCGCAATCCTCTTTCAGTTCGCATGGCTTGAATTTCGTATATGACGCTCAAATCTGTTCATTTAGACCATGAATCGATCTAAGAGTCCTACCATCGAACGGTATCATTACGGAACTCTGGCGTATCGATTGTTTGCGCGGCTCCCTCAGGGCGATTCGCCTGAACTACACGTTTCAAGCGCGAATAAAACCCATAATAAATCATAAACGCAGCAAGTACAGCGAACAACTTTAATCCTAAATTATTGGGCTTCACCTGATTTTCAAAAACCTCTTTAAGGTCGAAGATTCACCGTTTGACAATTCCATGTAATAAGCTCCACCTGCTAAAGTGGAAATATCAACGGAGTTTTGCAAGCCAAGCCAACCTTTTAGAACCTGATTGCCGGCCGGATCAAAAATGGTGAATGACCATTGTGACAAAGGATCACTTAACCCGTCTATTTGAATTTCTTGAGAGGCGGGAATCGGGTAGATGAAAATTTCACCTGAAATGGACTCAGGAACCCCAACGGTGGCAATAAAGACCTTGAATGTCGTAGAGTCCAAGCACAAGCCATTGTCCACAATGAGTTGCACAACTGCCGTGTCTCCAGGAGTCCCCTGCCAAAGAACGTCGACATTTTCGCTACCCTGACCTGCAATGATTGAACCACCAATCACAGACCACGTGTAAGTAAATGCTTGGTTGTAGGGGATCATTTGTATGTTGGTCGTATCACCATTGGCGGCAAATGTATTGCTCGTAAATAGAACCGGCAGAACAACACCAGGCAACATCACTGTGTTGACAGTATCAGACTGGGTCATGCAACCGGAAGTTGATGTAATCTCTACCCAATAATCACCGGAGGAAAAGACTTGTATGGTTGAGTTTTGCGCACCCGTGTTCCACATATAGCTATGTCCTGGCTCTGCTGAAATTGACAAGGTGTCCCCTAGGCAGAAGTAAGAACTATCAGAAAGGGTTAGCGCCGCACTAGGTCCTAAGAGGGAAGTAACCACAACTGTATCTGAATAGCCGACACAACCGCTATTAGTCATGTATTGCACATAGTAACTGCCAGGAAGTGATGTGATAATGGTGGACGTTGTGTCCTGCGAAGGGGCCCAGAGTAGGCTCGCGACATACGATGTGTCAAAAGAAAGAGTCACATACTCACCTGGGCATAAATTTGCGGACCCAAGGGTTGATAGAATAGTACTCGGAGATCCATGTTGAATTACTTCAATGGTATCTTGGATAACGACTCCATTTGGATAGAGTGCAGTGACCCAATAGGTGCCAGAGCTCGAAACACCCAGAGATTGAGTTGAATCACCGGTGCTCCAAACAATGTCGGATAAGACAGTTGGAAGGGTTAATTGAACGGGTACATTCGCACATGTAGATATAGTATCTGTCATGAAGGGATTCACTGGAGGCAGGGCATCACAACTTGACAGGTGGAAAATCCCAGCAGTATCACTGACATTCCCTACAGCAACCCAACGGTCTCCATTTTGGCCCACGCCACAACCATTTAACAACACATCATGAGGGTCAAGCCAGTCGTTTCCATTAATAAATTTGTACGTGATGGTATCCCCCACCACAAACTCACGTGTAAAGGCCCACGCCCCAAGCGAGGTATTGAAATTTAATGATGTCGTACTTGCATTCCAATTTTGGAAATTTCCCGCAATGTGAACACCCTTTGCTGCGTCTACCGTTTGTGTTGACAGGTCGAGCAAGAATGTAATCGGTGTTGTTGCAAGGATGAACGATGCCGAAGAACTACAGCCATTTTGATCAAAGACGGTCACTGTGTACGTGGTGGTGGAATCTGGATACACTGAAAGCACTTGACTAGTGGATGAATCGGACCATAGGTAAGAAACAGCCGTAGAAGCTGTCAATGTTACGCTCGTTTGAGAGTTGTCTGAGGTGATTGAACTGGTGATAAAAGCAGGACTTGGAGGAACAACCTGCACTTCAATGCTATCCACACAAACAATACCCAGGGCCGAGGATTGCACCCAGAACGTAGTAGTTTGAGTGGGCATCACCCAAATCGAATCAGTCACAGCCCCAGTGGACCATATTTTTGTCTTGCTCACGGCTGTATCTCCTTGGTTCATGTCGTATAGCAATACAGAATCCCCGGGGGCACAAACTACTGCTCTTGAAGCAATAATCTGTGGTTGGATGTCATGAATGGGTATCGCCACTTGACAAGAAGCCCCGGATGTCCGATGAACCACCTCAAATGGAATGGTGGTATCTCCCGAAACGTAAACGCTGTGTGTAAAGCTTGTATCTGCGCCTTCGTCCCACACATAATAATA
>DNWN01000128.1:0-10118 GCA_003507115.1 Cryomorphaceae bacterium
TGCCTTCAAGAGTCACATCTTGACCAAAAAGGCAACCGATCGCAAGCGTCGTTTGACGCATGCCACGTTGGTCCACAAGTCCGACGTTAAGTCTATCAAGGAGCAGTTGGTTCTGTAATCCTTTTTGGTAATCATTAACCCTGTGCAAGCGCCCCTAAGTGTAGTTTCGGCTGCCGCGCTGCCAAAAAAAATGTAAACTATGCCACGTTCAGTAAACAATGTCGCCTCTCGTGCCCGTCGCAAACGCGTGATGGCCATGGCCAAAGGCTACTTCGGCCGCCGCAAAAATGTGTGGACGGTCGCTAAAAACGCCGTCGAGAAAGGTCTGCAGTATGCATACCGCGATCGCCGCAACAAAAAACGCAACTTCCGCGCTTTGTGGATTGCTCGTATCAACGCTGGAGCCCGTATCAACGGAATTTCCTACAGCCAATTGATGGGCAAGCTGCACGCCAACAACATCGAACTCAACCGCAAGGTATTGGCTGATTTGGCCATGAACCACCCGGAAGCGTTCAAAGCCGTTGTCGATAAAGTGAAGTAAGTAAGGTTCTGCTGATTAGGAAAAGCCGGTGCACACGCATCGGCTTTTTTTGTGTCCCACCGCGCGGCACAGGCCGATTTAGCTCACCCGGGTATACCAGGCCTGCCCGGCGTCCTCCCAAATTTGAATAGCTTCATATCCCGAGCGCTCCACCCGCACCCGTAAGGCGGTGCTTGGAACCTGAGATTCATCCAGGTGCTCAGGTCGGAGGTACCACGTTTGATCAATCACAAAGGCCTCAGGATGCTTGACCAGGGACTTGGGAACCCGTTTCTGTGGACGCTCATTTATCCGACCAAAGGCATGAGCCATCGCATGGGTTTGAGGGCGGGAATAAATCCTGTCCGGCGTCCCGGTCTCCACGACACTTCCATCTTGCATGACATCTATGCGGTCGGCCCATTCCATCGCATCGCGCACGTCGTGCACGACCATGACGACAGTGGCCCCAGAACGCTTCTGCCAATCGCGAAGCATGTCCTGCAGGCGACGTTTGTGGTAGGGATCCAAGTGGGAGAAGGGCTCGTCGAGCAAGAGTACCCCCGGTCGGCCGATAAGGGCCTGACCGATAGCGAGGCGCTGCAGCTCACCGCCAGATAGGCCGCGGGCTTTTTCCGTCAAAGCCGGGGCTAAATCCAAGGTTTTAATCCATGTGCGCACAGCGCGATCCTCCGCCGCCTCGCTTCGAATTCCCGCGAACTCGAGCAGGTTGTCGCGGACGGTTTTGAAGGGCATTTGACCGAAGTCTTGTCGGACCATTTTGATTCGAGGGTGGCCAGGCACCAGTGGTACGCGGATGTGCGGCGTGGAACCATACCAAACTTTTCCTTCATCGGGCACCATGCGGGCCGCAAGGATATTCAAAAAAGTACTTTTTCCGGATCCCGAAGGGCCAAGAAGTGCGACAATTTCTCCACTCTCAGCCTGCCACGCCTGCACGGAGAGCAGGAATCGCTCAAATCCATGGAGAATGTCGGCAGCGCGGAGACGAATCGGCATCTTAGAGGTGAATGACTTCGTCATAGGCAACGGCCGTCGCTTCCATCACCGCTTCACTCATTGTGGGGTGCGGGTGAACGGTCTTAAGCAATTCCATGCCTGTGGTCTCCAACTTTCGCACCGCTACAATTTCTGCAATCATTTCGGTAACATTTGCCCCAATCATGTGCGCTCCGAGGAGTTCGCCGTATTTGGCGTCGTAAATCATCTTCACAAAACCATCTTTCGCTCCGGCAGCCGAGGCTTTGCCCGAGGCGCTGAAGGGGAATTTGCCCACTTTGATCTCGTAGCCGGCTTCCTTCGCGGCCTTCTCGGTCATTCCGACGGAAGCGATTTCAGGCGAACAATAGGTACATCCTGGGATATTGCCGTAATCCAAGGCGGCCGGATGGTGGCCGGCAATGGCTTCGACGCAAATAATGCCTTCTGCGGAGGCCACGTGTGCGAGGGCTTGGCCCTTGACAATGTCCCCAATGGCGTAGTAGCCCGGAACACTCGTGCGGTACATGTCATCGACGACGACACGACCTTTTTCTGTCTTAATTCCCACCGACTCCAAGCCGATGTTTTCGATGTTGGTGGCCACACCTACAGCGCTCAGTACGACATCACACGTCAGGGTTTGCTCCCCTTTTGCGTTTTTGTAGGTCACGACACAGCCCTTGCCGGACGTATCTACTTTGGTCACTTCCGTTCCTGTTTGAATGTCGATGCCGTTCTTTTTGAACGTGCGTTCCAACGCTTGGGACACCTCAACGTCCTCATTGGGAACGATGTTCGGGAGGTATTCCATGATGGTTACCTGGGTGCCCATCGCATTGTAGACGTAGGCAAATTCGACGCCGATGGCGCCGGAACCGACGATGACCATGGATTTAGGTTGGGTGGCCAACGTCATGGCTTCGCGGTAGCCGATGATTTTCTTGCCGTCTTGGGGAAGGCTGGGCAATTCTCGCGAACGGCCGCCGGTGGCCAAAATAATGTGCTTAGCACTCAGGATTTGGGTCCCTTGGTCGCCCTTCACTTCCAGTTTCTTGCCGGGAAGCACCTTGCCATAGCCCATGACCACGTCAATCTTGTTCTTTTTCATCAAAAATTGAATGCCCTTGCTCATGCCGTCCGCGACATCGCGGCTGCGCTTGACCACCTTGCCAAAGTCATGGGTGGCTTCCTTCACGGTGATGCCATAGTCTTCGGCGTGCTGAATGTATTCGAACACTTGGGCGCTCTTAATCAATGCTTTGGTTGGGATACATCCCCAGTTCAGGCAAACCCCGCCGAGGCTTTCTTTTTCTACCACCGCGGTCTTCAGACCCAATTGACTTGCGCGAATCGCCGCCACATAGCCGCCCGGGCCAGAGCCCAATACAATCACATCGTATTCCATCGTGTTCTATTTAGTTGGATGGTCACAAAGGTAGGTAGGCCGTCGCAGAAATCTCGACCCGAACGCCCTTTGGCAAGCCCCGGACCGCGACGGTTTCTCGCGCCGGGGCGGATTCGCCAAAAATCTGTGCGTAATAGGTATTCACTTGGGCAAAAAGGGCCATATCCGTTAAAAAGATGCTGCATTTCACGACATCCTTCGGGGTGGCCCCAGCCGCGTCGAGCACAGCACAAAGATTTTTCAACACCCATTGCACTTCCTCGGCCAAGGTGGCCATTTTTAGTTCTCCGGTTGTTGGATCCAAGGCTATCTGCCCGGAAACGAATACAAAATCGCCAGCCCGCACGGCTTGGCTATAGGGGCCAATGGGGTCTGGAGCTTGGTCGGTATGAATAATATGTCGCATGAAATATCTTTTATTTCTACCAAATTCGGCATTCTTGGCGACATGAACGCTTTTTGACCTGCCCGAATCATCCCCCACTCCGCCTCACGTCCATGAAACTGTCCTGAACGGCCAGGTGGTCCAGAGAATGGCCCCACTTGTAGCGGCTTGCTTTCCCTGAAAGGCGGACATTCCTGGTTGCCCGTTTCCCCTGTTTTGTGATGACCACCCCGCACGCGTTCCCCACCGCCACCTTGCTAGCTTTGGAACCGCTAGGCCTCCCACATCCCTCACGGGGCTACCTTTGTGCCATGCATGTCGCCATCCTCGACAACCTCGACTCCTTCACCTTTAATCTGGCCCACCGGCTAGAGCCCATGGTGGATCGCGTCACCGTAGTTCGAAACGACGATGCCCATGCGATGGACATTCTGGAATCCGGAGACGTCCTTATTTTTTCCCCCGGCCCAGGTCTCCCCCCGGATGCCGGGTGCCTCATGGAGGCCGTTCAGCGGTTCGTAGGGCGCAAGCCTATACTGGGGGTCTGTTTGGGCATGCAAGCCTTGGGTCTGCATGCGGGGGGCACCCTCTACCACGCCGGGCCTCCCCAACACGGTGTCGCCCGAACCATCGACCAGGCCTTGGTCCATTCCCACTTGTTTGCGAACATGTCCTTTCCCATGGAAGTAGGGCTATACCACTCCTGGGCTGTCGAAGGCATCGACGAAGCCGTCACCGCCCGACTGTCCCATGGGGTAGCCATGGCGGCCGAATGGCCTGAACTCGGGGCCTATGCCGTACAATTTCACCCAGAAAGTATTCTGACGCCCGCGGGGGATGCCCTGCTGGCGAATTGGGTGGCTCGAGCGCGCGAAGATGCCGCTCGTCTCGCAGGGCGGGCCTAGGATACTCTCCTAGCCGGAGAAAAAGTACGACTAGTAATCGCCGATGCCGCGCCGACGCTCCAACTTGAGGGCCGACATGAGGGGAGCCTTGACGCCGATTCCAATGTTGTAGGACCGGGCATAGCCGAATGGAACCCAGCGAATGCGCATTTCCCAACAATGCAGTTGGCGTAGGACATCGATGGTGGTAAACGTGAAGTCCCGCGCCTTCAAATCGTAGCCCGTGGTAATGCCCAAGCGCCAATTGGCCGTGGGTTCCCACGAGGCATCCATCCGCACACTTTGGGTCGTCTTCAGGTCCATGGAGCCTGCTTGGGTATTTTGGCGCAGGGAATAGCCCAGATTAAAGGTCCACGGGGCATGCCAATCCATAAAATCCATGTACCCGTAATAATCGGGGTAGAGATCTTGCTCCAAGCCCATCTCATTCATGGGTGCCACGGGGCGCCCAGCGGCATTGCCGCCGCGGAAGCGCAGGTCAACGGACATCTGGTGTAAGGTGGGGCGCAAGGGGCCTTGCCCGGCCGACCAGGCAAAGGTCTCGAGGCGCTGGCCGCTGGAGTCCATGGCATACCAATCGTAGGCCCCTTGATAGGACAGTCGGACCTTGCTCTTCAGAAAGCTCGTACTAGCCCGAACTCCGACGGGACTCAGGGGGTTGCTTGCCAGCAGGGGGTTGTAGTTACTTTCCAGCGTGAAGTCTTCCAGCAAATTGAATTTCTTGACCGAACCCGAGTCTCCCAGAGCCCACTTTCCATCCAGCGTATTGCGCAAGCGGAAGTTGAGCCCACCCTGATTGCCCACTCCCGGGGCGCCAAAGATGAAGCCTTGGTAACGGCTGTAGGTCTTTAGCGTCCCGGAGGTGTCCGACTGGACGGTTTGAAAGGCATTCCACCGCTCGGTGGTGAAATCCGGCACATAACGCCAAGAGACCGAAGGGTACATCATATGCCGAATCGCCTTGACTGGTCCCCCACGCAGGTTGAAAATACCATAAATCGTTGTCGTCGCTCCGGCACTCACTCCATATTCCCGGGCCGCAAAAAATCCGGTAACTGTGTCTCGTTCCACCGACTGGGAAACAGAATCCCAGCGGTAGTCCAGCGCATAGGGATACCACCGCTCTTGGTAGTTGGCATTGGGATTGACCGTGATGAAGCGCAGAACTTTAATATTGGTCCCCATGTTGGCACTGTGGTTGACCCCAGAGCGCAGCCGGTCTGCAGCAAACAACAGAGTCGGTGTCGCCATTTCGGTCAATAGGCCACTCGTTTCATTGCGCCCTTGCATACTATACGTCAGGCCAATTTTCTCATACCATCGAGTTCCGCCCACGGGATTACGCCGGGCAAAAGGCTGAATGCGGCTCATTCCAAAATTGATGTCGGGCAAACTCAAAGACAAGGTCCCATTTTGGTTGTTCTGTCGGTGGCGAGCTGCCGCGGTGAGCGAAAAGGGACTGCCGGGCCAGCGCTTGGTGTAGCTGATCGACGACGACATGTCGTTCTTCTGAAAATCTTGGGCGTTGGTCGTCGTGTTCTTGAAGAAGCTTCCCGTGGCCAGTTCCACGCGGGCGCTGAATTGCTGACTAGGGTGCGCTTTGGGATCTTGGCTATGACTCCAGGTCAAGCGGTAATCCCGCGAATCCATGAATTGGCCATTGGTTTGGCGGGGATCGCCAAATTTGGTGCGGTTGATTTGCAGACCCACATTGCCCGAATACCGGTAGCGAAACCGGTAATTACTGGCCGCTTGGATGCCAAAAGACCCTTGGGTGTATACATCCCCCGTGAGCCGGAGGTCATAATGGTCATTGAAGGACCAATAGTACCCGCCGCCTACTAGGCCCAGTCCCCACTCCCGTTTGTCCGTAAACGTAGGCAGGATGTATCCACTTGCTTGTTTTTCCATCATGGGAAAGAAAGCAAAGGGCAAGCCCAAGGGCGTGGGTAAGTCCAAAATTTCCAGAAAAGCCGGTCCCGTCACAATGCGCTTGCCGATATCTAAGCGGGCTTTTTGGGTCACAATGGCGAAGTGCGGATGCTCGTGGTTACAGGTCGTAAAGCTCATGGGGCCCAAATAGTAGCTGCTGTCATCAATCATTTTGATGCGATCGCCGTGGATGTAGCCCCCATTTTCCGTCGTATTTCCTTGGTACACCCACCCTTTTTGGGTCTCGTAATTGTACCGCAGTGTATCCGCCCCGAACTGCCGATCTCCCTGGGTGAAGATGGGTCGGCCCGTCACTCGGCCGTCCGGCTGGGCCACCCCATAGGCGGTCAACACGTGTTCCGCGTAGTTGATTTCAATAAAGTGCGCCCGCAATTCCATCCCCTCCATGGTGACCATGGCTTCTTCTTGCAAGAGGACGGCATTTTTATGGACCAGGTAGACTCCGTCTTGTTTGGAACGGAATTGGATAGGTGACGTGGATACCGCATCTTGTCCCCAGACCGAAAATGTCCCGGAGAGCAACAGGCATATTGACGCGAAACCGCGTAATTTTGTTCCCAATCCCATGAATACGAAGTCCAAAAGTACTGCATTGCAACGCCTGAGCTGGTTTCTTATTGCGGTATTTGCCCTACCCTACCTCGGATTTCGGCCGGAATCCATCGGGGATGCCGACCGCGTCCAAAAAGTCATCATTGATGCTGGCCACGGTGGAAAAGATCCTGGCAACCTAGGAACGCGCCGCTATCGATCAACCGAGAAGGATGTGGCCTTGGCCGTCGCCCAGCAAACTGCTGCCAAAATCAAGGCCATGTACCCCGATGTGGAGGTGGTATTGACCCGGAATTCGGACCGTTTCCTCGAACTCTATGAACGGACGGCCATCGCGAACCGCGAAAAAGGGGACCTGTTTATTTCGATTCATTGTGACGCGGCGGACAACAAATCAGCCTACGGGTCATCTACGTACGTCATGGGGAAGAATCACGATGATGAAAACCAGGTCGCCCTCAGGGAGAATTCGGTCATCCTCATGGAAGACAATTACCAAGATAAATATGAGGGATTCGATCCCCGCAAGCCAGAATCCTACATTGCATTAACCCTCTACCAATACGCTTTCCAAAACCAGAGTATTGAATTCGCCCAAACCGTTCAAAACGCCTTCAAGAACGATGTGGGCCGCCGCGATCGGGGTGTCCGTCAGCAACCCCTCTATGTCACAAGTCGTTGCTCCATGCCTTCCGTACTGATTGAACTGGGATTCACGACCAATTCAGAAGAAGAGGACTTCTTGAATGGGGCCGAAGGTCAAGATGCCATGTCCACTGCTATTGCCCGGTCCTTTGGGGCGTACAAAGTGCGTCGGGAGCGGGGCCTCCCTCCCGCTGGTCCTGCACCCACTGATGGATCTGCGCCAGAAAGTGCGCCAGAAACGCCTGCGGCTCCGGCCCCTCCCAAGGTGGAATTCTCGATCCAATTGTCCGTTTCCGGTTTAAAAAAACCGACTACAGAACCTCCCTTCTCCCAAGTTGAAGAAGTGTGGATCAAGTCGGAGGGTCGTCTCTACCGCTACCTTCAGGGCCATTATGCTACCCTCGAGGAGGCTAAGAAGGCCCTGCTAGGCGTTCAAGGAAAAGGCTTTGCCGATGCCTTCATCGTCGCCTACCGCGGGGTAGATCGAATTCCACTCTCTGAAGCTGAAAGCCTCACTCAATAATTGTATCTTGTTCCCCATGATTTCACGAGAATTCAAAGCCGGAATTGCCGTCCTCCTTGCCGCTGGAACCCTCTACTGGGGCATTAACTTCTTAAAGGGCTCTGACCTCTTTGAAACCGGCATTGAAATCTATGCGGTGTATGACGAAACGGAGGGTATCACCAAGAGCGAAAATGTCACGATCAATGGCTTTGCGGTCGGAAAGATCTCGGATGTGTACTTCCACCCCGACAACTCCGGACGTATCGTGGTGAAAATGAATATCACCTCAGACTACCCCATCACGGCCAACAGCATTGCCGAAATTCGATCCGCGGATTTATTAGGCGCCAAAGAGATTGCCCTTCTTTTGGAAAAAGGCTCTGTGTTGGTTGAAAAAGGAGACACCTTGCGCTCGAGAGTCGAAGAATCCATTTCAGAATCCATCAACAAGGAAGTTCTGCCCGTCAAAATCAAAGCGGAAAAATTATTAGCGAGTTTAGATTCCACCATCAACATCCTCAGTGGCTTCTTGGGGGGTGAAATGCAATCCGAATTTCGAACTTCCTTCACCAATGTGAACCGGAGCATCAGCAATCTGGGTTTAATCACAGATGAGATCAGCGCTTACATGGCGGAAAACCGGGAGGCCCTCGGATCCGCCACCCAAAATCTGGAGCGTCTGACCAGTATGCTCAATGAAAATCGGGGAGAACTGGACCGCGTCTTCAACAACCTGGCGAACATCTCCGACACCTTAGCTCAATCCAATGCCGGGGCCGCTATGCGGAGCTTGAGCTTGACAGCTCGCCGCCTGGATCAAATCACCACCTCGGTCGAAAACGGCGAAGGCACCTTAGGTAAATTGGTAGCAAACGATTCACTCTACAACGAAGTCAATCGCGCCATCCTCTCCCTCGATAAACTGCTCGAAGACATTCGCAAACATCCCGGGCGCTATGTGGAGTTCTCCATTTTTGGCGGCCGAGACAAGGAAGCTAAAGCAGACGAATGATCGAACAAGGCGTCTTTCTTCTCGTCCTCGGTCTTGGCGCATTCCTATTCACACGCCAAATCCAACGATTGCGCAAGGGTTTGGCCCTGGCGCGTCCGAGTGAACGTCACGACCGTCCCGCCGAACGTTGGGCCACGATGGCCCGAGTTGCCATGGGGCAGTCCAAAATGGGTACCCGCCCGCTGGCCGCCTTCTTTCACTTACTCATCTACGTCGGATTCGTTCTGATCAACCTGGAGGTCCTGGAGATCCTCCTGGACGGCGCCCTGGGAACCCACCGCATTTTCCAAGAGCCATTGGGCGGTCTCTATCCCTTCCTGATTCACTTTTTTGAATTCCTCGGCGGAGCCGTACTCCTGGCCTGCCTCGTGTTTCTCGTCCGCCGCTGGAGCGGACGCATTGGGCGCTTCGCACACAGCGACCTGACGGGTTGGCCCCAACAGGATGCGGCCATCATCCTCTACGCGGAGATTGTGCTCATGAGTGCCTTGCTCGTCATGAATGCGGCAGAGTCTGTGCGGATCGATTCTCCGGGCTACCTCCTCTCATCCTTCCTCCACCCCCTCTTCGCTGGCTGGTCAGACGGCGCCTTGCATGTGACAGAAAAGGTGGCCTGGTGGTTTCACTTCATCGGCATTTTGGCCTTTTTGAACTACTTGCCCAAGAGCAAGCATTTCCACATCATCCTCGCTTTCCCAAACACCTGGTACAGCAAATTGGACGCCCGCGGACGCATTCCCGCTATGCCTTCCGTCACCCGGGAAATCAAAGCCATGCTCGACCCGAGCTACGTGCCGGACGCCACCGAGGTGCCCGCCCGTTTTGGGGCCAAAGATGTCGCCGACCTGCACTTTGCCAACCTTTTGAATGCTTACACCTGCACAGAGTGTGGACGGTGTACCAGTGAGTGCCCGGCCAACCAAACAGGCAAGAAACTCTCCCCTCGGAAAATCATGATGGCCACCCGCGACCGCGTGGAGCAGCTCTTGCGTGAACCCGAAAACACCCAAACCCTCCTCGATGGCTGGATCAGCCGCGAAGAGCTCTGGGCCTGCACCACCTGCAATGCCTGTGTGGAAGCCTGCCCCCTCAACATCGACCCCTTGGACATCATCCAGCAAATTCGGCAGTACCTGGTGATGGAAGAATCCGCTGCGCCTGCCTCGTTAAACACCATGATGACCAACGTGGAAAACAATGCCGCCCCATGGGCCTATGCCCAGGCAGACCG
>DNWN01000128.1:10267-13227 GCA_003507115.1 Cryomorphaceae bacterium
CAGCGTATGGCGACGGCCGCCGTATTCATGGATGCCCTCGAGACCATTCAAAAATGGTATGCCGAAGGGCACATCATTACGTTCTTTACCTCCCGCACGGAAGAGCACCGCGAAGTCACAGAAACCTGGCTCCAACGCCACGGCTTCCCCTACCACGGACTATTGATGGGCAAACCACGCGGAGGAAATTACCACTGGATTGACAACCACATTGTTCGAGCTACGCGCTATTCCGGAACCTTTTCCGATTTGGTACGCAAGCCCGCCACCATCGAAGTTTTCGAAGATTAAGGCCTTATGACTGAAACTCTGCACGTCCCGACCCTCGCCGAAATGACCCAACGCGGTGAAAAACCCGATGTTTTGTTTTGGGTTGGCTGTGCAGGCAGTTTTGACGACCGCGCAAAAAAAATCACCAAAGCCTTTGCCCGCTTACTTCAGCGTTCCGGGGTTTCTTTTGCCGTCCTCGGTGCCGAAGAGAGCTGCACGGGGGATCCCGCTCGCCGTGCGGGAAATGAGTTCTTGTTTCAGATGCAAGCCCTCGCCAACATCGAAGTGCTAAATGCCTACGAGGTGCAGCGCATCGTGACGACCTGCCCGCACTGCTTCAACACGCTCAAAAACGAATACCCCGAACTCGGAGGGACCTATGAGGTGTTCCACCACACGCAGTACCTCCAAACCTTGCTCAAAGAAGGCCGACTAAAGGTCGAAGGGGGCGCATTCAAGGGCAAGCGCATTGTTTTTCACGATCCCTGCTATTTGGGCCGCGTCAACCAAGAGTATGAAGCCCCTCGCGCACTTCTGTCTACGCTCGAGTCCGAACTGATTGAAATGCGCCGCTGCAAAAAGCAGGGCCTATGCTGTGGCGCAGGCGGAGCGCAGATGTTCAAGGAGCCCGAACCCGGAAACCGCGACATCAACCACGAGCGCGCCGAGGAAGCCCTGGCTACCGAGCCCGCCATCATTGCGACAGGCTGCCCCTTTTGCAACACCATGATGACGGACGGGGTCAAGCATTTTGAAAAAGAAGGCCAAGTTCAAGTCCTGGACATCGCCGAAGCCATCGCCCAAGCCGATGAACTCTAAAGCCTGGGAGGCCCTTCCTGGGGACAGCCGATTTTGGTGCTTTTCTGCGGCGACCCCCTGGCCGGCTGCGCAGGATGCCTTGGTCGAAACCCATTTGGACGCCCTCTGTGCGACGTGGGCCGCGCATGGCGCCCCCGTCACGGCGGGATTCACCACGGTGGAGCGCCGACTCATCGCCCTCGCGGTGGATGAACGGGGGCATGCCGCAAGCGGTTGTTCCATTGATAGCCGGATGAAGCAGCTTCAAGCCTTGGCCGACGCCTTGGGAATCGATCTGTTTGGACGGATGCATGTGTACGTGCGACCCGATGCCCACAGCCCGTGGGAAATCCTACCCTTGAGTGAAGCACGCCGAGCAAACGGCGAATTTCTCAATACCGTCGCCCCGTGCAAAGGCGACTGGCAGCCAATTCAGGCTATTGAGGGGTCTTGGATGCGGCCCAAGCGCGGCTAGCCGCCTGTTCAATCTCGAACGTGAAGGGGATCTTTAAGACCTCCTCTGCGGGAACCCAAACAAATCGTTCGCCCTCGGTTTCGGGGACTTCTCTCACCTCGGATGTGGTCAACGCGTCCAGTGGGTCCAGCGCTCGCACCCCATAAAAGAACGATTGTACTTGAACCTCTGGGTCGATGGCCGATTGCACCGCAAAATCATTGAAGAAAAGGCATGGGCCCACGGCAATGTTGAGCCCGAGCTCCTCGTGAAACTCTCGGCATAGGGCCGCCTGATGGCTTTCCCCCCATTGGATTCCTCCTCCTGGAAATTTCACCAAGGGCATGCCCCGAAAGCGCTCAAAGGCAATGAGCAGGCGCCCCGAGGCATCCTCTAAAAATCCATAGACCCGCAACGTGCGCTTGTTCATGGCGTAAAAGTCGCCCCTTTCCGATGAGCGCGCAACATTTCGCGTTTTCCTGGGGGGCCGGGTAAGTGCTCCACGGCAAATCCCAAGGATTTGACTGCTCGAAACACCTCGCCCGTGGCACAGTAGGTGACAAAGTAGCCTTCGGGTGTCAGCGCCTCCAACCATGGCGCTAAGGCTTCCGGCGTCCACAATTCAGGCTGCTGACGGGGAGAAAATGCATCATAGAATACCACGTCTGCGTGCAGGGGACTCCGCCACGACGCGGCCTCCCCCTGAATCCAGGAGGTGGTCGACCAGGGGGTCTCCCATGCTTTCCCTTCTTCCCAGGCACTTCGCATGGCGCGGGCCCAGGAGTCCAAATCCTTCGCTGACCCGGGGCGGGCGGACCACCAAGACTCCCAGGCAGAGGCCTCTGGCAGTTCGGTATCCAAGCCATAATAGGCCACGGGCCGTTCCACCGCGTGGGCCCATTCGACCGCCAGTAAAGCGTTGAGGCCGGTCCCAGCCCCCATTTCAAGGATGGTCAGTGGATTCCCAGGTTGGCAAAGGGATTGCGCATGCAATCCCGATTGAATGTAGACGTGCTTCGCCTCCGCCCACGCTCCGTGAAGGGAATGGTAGGCACAATCCCAGACGTCCGATCGCAGGGTAGGGCTTCCGTCGCGGGTGAGGACCCGCTCCATTAGGGTTGGACCTTGATTTTTTCGATGCGCGAAATGGGACCTGGGCAATGTTCCTGGTGGCAGGCCACACAGGTAGTCAATGCCGCATTGAAGGCGTCTAGGCGCGCTTCTCGGCTTGCTTGGGTGGTAATGGTTTCCCGCAAGTCCTGGAGTTGGGTCAAATAGGCTTCAGCATAGCCCTCAAAGGAGGGTTTGATGTCTTCCGGCTTGGTGGCGTCGGCCGAAGTCATGGCCGCGTGGGCCGAAATCATTGCGTCCACCTCTACCACCGTCAGGGTACCTGCATCCGCTTTGGCGCGGAGGCTTTCCATGTCGGTGGCCATGG
>DNWN01000074.1 GCA_003507115.1 Cryomorphaceae bacterium
GAAGAACACGACGAGGAAAAGGGCTTGGATCTCATCATGATTTACGCCCCTTTTGCTGAATACGGCGCCATCACCAAGGCTTTGGAAGAGAAGGGGATGGAGATTTTGAATTCGGGCTTTGAGCGCATCCCCATGGATACCAAAACCCTGACGGAAGAGCAGCAGGCCGAGGTCGAAAAACTCATTGAAAAACTGGAGGAAGACGACGACGTACAAGCCGTCTATCACACGATGGCGGGATGAGGATTCTGGGCGCATTCTTCGGACTGATCTTGGCCTTCTCGCTGCAGGGCCAAGAAGCGACTGTAGGGGTATCTGAAAAACGCCCCCTCTCGCATGCGGACTATGACCGCTGGGAAAGCCTAAAATCTTATGACATGGATGGCCTGGGCGATTTGGCCTATGCGATCGTAGCGCCCCAAGAAGGCGATGGCTACCTGGCGGTGTACCAGTTGGCTTCGGGCGAAGAAATGGCGCGCATTCCCCGTGTTTCCCGTGCCGAATGGCTTCCCAACACGGGCATGCTCCTCATTAAGCAGGACCCCGCCGAGGCGGAACTGCGCCGCCTCAAGCTGAAAAAAACGAAGAAGGACGACCTTCCCACCTCACAGGCCTACTTGCTGTACTTTGAACCCGGTGCCGCAACAGGCATTGCGCGGACGGATAGCCTGGGCGCCATCACACGTTGGGGCATTCAAGGGGGCTACG
Organism: Cryomorphaceae bacterium; assembly: GCA_003507115.1. GTDB lineage: Bacteria > Bacteroidota > Bacteroidia > Flavobacteriales > Schleiferiaceae > TMED14. The sequence continues at coordinate 709 of DNWN01000074.1, forward strand.
AAGAAAACGAAATCGTCATGGACGAACTCATTTTAGAACGTCCCGCCAAAGACAAGGAAAAGCCCCATGCCGATTTCTTGACGGTGTGGATGGACTACGAAGATCTGGTCAACGAAGAGACGGGAGAGGCTAGCTGGAAATTTTATCCGCCTGTGGTGGATACACTCATGTCCTTCGACCGCGTGCTTGACTGGGGCTTTCCCAAAGAGGAACAAAACCTCTACGCCACGTGGTACGTCATCACAGAGCACAAAGACAGCAAGCTGGCGGAGCTGCACTGGGACCGCCCCGAGATCGCTGAAACCGCGGTGGAGTTCTCCAACGTCGCCTTTGCGTTCAACGGCATCATCTACCAGAAAAAGGACCGAAAAGACCAAGCCTACCCCTCGCTGTGGTACCGGGATGTGCATCCGGAGCGCCGCACTCCCATGCTCATTGCGGAGTACAATAGTCCAGGGATGCCTCCGGGCTATGGGCCGTATGCAGGAGGTAGAACGCATACCTACTTGGCGAATAGCGCCACGGGGGAGGCGGACTATTCCTACCCCTTCCAGATCACCCAGACGGTGAAGGCTCCGGAGTGGAACGATTCGACCACCTTGCCGGAAGAGCGGGCCAAGTTGGACGTTTGGACCTACCACGACGCCCAAATCCAGCCCTTGCAAGCCAAGCGGAAGCGAGACCTGGAAAACCCCACCCTTTGGATGGCCTGGAGCCCGAACGAAGGGCTGCGCACCGTAACGACGCCGGCCTACCCGGAGGCCAATCTACCTTCGCACAGCTCAGGGGGCTTGGCGGTTCGCTATTCACAAGAAGCCTACGAATCCCAGTACAGTTGGGACGTTCAACTCCCCTACGACGTGGAGTTGGTGCATGTGGCAACCGGCCTGACGGTCCGCGTCGGCACAAAAATGACCCTAGCGAGCGCCCCCCAGCTGAGTCCAAGCGGCAATGCCTTGACCTACTACGACGTGGTGAAGCGTGCCTGGTTCATGCAGCAGATTTTTGTAACGCTAGCGGATACGCTGCCCGGGGTGGTGGATTTGACCCTCGGCGATCCCGTCCAGATTCCCATTCCGCATCCCGTCTACGATGAGGAGCACGACAGCCCCGCGCATCCCTATCCGTATGGGGCGCCCGGATGGACCCGAACGGGCTATTTTGTCGTGTACGACGCTTTTGACATTTGGGGCTATTCGCCCAGTGGAGAACTTCGGCAGCTCACGGAATATGGCCGAAAATCCCAAACGCGCATGCGGGTCGTTTCGGCCGAATACGCATCCTCCCCCTATGTGGATGGCCAGGATGAAAGCCTGGTAGTCCGCCTTTTTCACGAGCCCACCAAGAAGACCGGACTGCAGGTGCTGCGCTTCAAAGAGATGTTTAACGCTTACACGGCTACCTCTGAGGCCGGTCCCGATGGATTGCGGGGCACCATGGGCATCATGGGCCGAAATGTGATGGTCGAACCCGTGACCTCCGGTGACTTTTCTGAGTCGGGCTATCGGTACTCGCGAAGGGGCACCAAGCTCCTCTTCAAGCGCGAAACGGTGGCATCCGCGCCTAATCTGTACGTCTACAATTATGGAAAAGAAAAGGGCTCGTCCCAGGACTTTGATGTCCAGCAACTCACAGACGTAAATCCGCAGCAGGATTCGTTTGTTTGGCCGGAAGTGCAGCTGATTTCATACAAGGCCTTGGGCCGCGACCTGCAGGGCTTGCTCTACACGCCTGAAGGTGCTTCGGGGAAGGCGAGTTTGCCCGTGGTCGTGTATTTCTACGAGACCTATTCGGACCAATTGCACGACTACAAGACGCCTGCTCCATCCGCATCCACTGTGAATGTATCCTGGTTCTGCAGCAACGGCTACGCGGTATTCATCCCGGACATTGTCTACCGCGATGGTCATCCGGGCAAGAGCGCGCTGGCCTGCATCAACAAAGGGGTCGACGCGGCGCTGAAGACAGACGATCGCTTGGACGAATCGCGCATGGGCCTGCAAGGGCAGAGCTGGGGCGGCTACCAAACGGCCTACCTGATTACCCAAACGGACCGCTACATCTGCGGCATGGCGGGGGCGCCGGTGAGCAATATGTTCTCGGCCTATGGCGGCATTCGCTACGGCAGCGGCATGTCCCGCCAGTTCCAGTACGAAAAGACGCAATCGCGTATCGGCGCTACGCCTTGGGAAAAGGAAAAGCTCTACCGCGAAAATTCCCCCGTGTTCTTCGCCGATCAGGTAAACACGCCCTTGCTCATCATGCACAACGACAACGACGGCGCGGTGCCCTACACGCAGGGCATTGAGTACTTCATGGCCTTGAAGCGTTTGAACAAGCCCGTCTGGATGCTGGTGTACAACGACGAGGAACACAATTTGATGCGCCGAGCGAACCGAAAAGACCTCTCCCAGCGCATGGGCGAATTCTTTGACCACTACCTCCTAGGCGCCCCTCAGCCCGATTGGATGGCCCAAGGCCGCCCCATCACCGAAAAGCCTGTGAACGCGAAGTAAACGGGTATACGCTGAGCCGCTGATTGTCGTGACCTCCGTCACATTTTATTTGAAATCCGGAACGCAACTTTGCTCCATCAAAAAATCGAAATCATGACCATCAACGAAGCCATCAACCATCCCAACGCGACCATCGTAGACGTTCGTTCTGAAGGTGAATTTGCCGGCGACCATGTTCCCGGATCC
>DNWN01000013.1 GCA_003507115.1 Cryomorphaceae bacterium
GGACTATTTCGCCTCCTACACCTTCCAGTCCATGACCACCGATCGCTTTATCGGCCACTTGCGCGCCAACCTCCTGAGCGATGCGCAATGGGAAGAAATCGGAGGGGACGAATGGATTTTTGGGACAGGATTGCCCGCCAACTGCCCTCTAGTAGAGCCCGCCTACTTCACGGTCGTGGATGCCGCGGCTACGCGCTTTCTTTCAGACGGCACCTTGCCCAAGGGCACAGAGGATTGGAATACGCACCAGTGGTTGCGCTTTATGAATGCCTTGGAGGGGCTCTCTGCCGACCAGGTCATGACCTTGGACCGCAGCTTTGACTTCACCCGATCCGGCAATTCGGAGATTTTTGCCGCATGGGCGGTTCTAGCCACCCGCTCAGGTTTCCGAGGCATGGCCCTGGACGAAGAAATGATCCAGTTTTTGGTTCGAGTGGGTCGTCGAAAGTTCTTGACGCCTATCTACAAAGCATTAGTGGAGGCGGACCGAAAAGACCACGCCCAGTACATCTACCAACAGGCACGCCCCGGCTACCATGCGGTTGCTCAAGAAACCTTGGATAAGCTACTTGGGGAATAAGGGCCTAAGGACGCTTTGCGCTGTTTGCTGGTTCGTTGGGTAGCGCGGCGCGCTACCCAACAAAACATCGAACGTACAAACCAACAAACGCGAAGTACCGAGGGCTTCGCTTACGGCCGTGCCACCCACACTTTTCCTAAGCGCTGGCGGTAAACGTCAAGTTCGGCGTCGTTGGGGCGTTCGGTCAAAGGAAGGACCACTCGGAACATACCGTTGACTTCCATCGTTCGGACCGAATATCCTTGGCCATTGAGCTCCAGTACACGCTTGGCCGCGAGTGCCTTCGTCTTGAAGGATCCGGTTACAAGGTAGCAGGCGACTGCGCCCGATGCGGGGGCCGTTGCGGGCTGCGCCTTCGCGGGAGCGGCCTTCACGGGGACTTCGTTGGCTTTTGGTGAAGCGGGCACCAAGGGAACCATCGCCACGGAGGGCTCTTCCTTCGCTTCAACCCGTTCTACCACGATCGACGTTGCAGGCAACGATGGCTCAAAAGCCCGAGGCTGATTGGTGACAATGAATTCCGTGCGGCGATTGGCCCAGCGGATATCATCCGGACAGATCGAACACTCCATCTCGCAGGGCATGGCAGGCTCGGATTCGCCGTGGTATTCCCCATGGAATTGGGCATTCGTGATGCCCTGGCTGGCGAAGTAACGCTCCACGGTTGCGAGGCGTTGCTTGGACAGAGAAAGGTTGTACGCGTCCGTCCCTTTACAATCAGCATGGGAACGCACGATGACATGGAGTTCGGGCTGTTCACGCAGGGTTTGTGTGACAAAGGTGAGTTTGGCCTGCTCCTCCGTGGTTAAATCCGCACGGTTGTAGCGGTAGTACAAGGGAGGCAGGGTCAAGGTGAGGGATTTGCCTCCCGCTTTCTTCCACTGGCCGGCCTTTTCAGGCAAACCCGGATAATCCACCTCTCCTTCTACGGCGATGCTGGCTTGGCGAGCGGCATCTTCGGCAGCCAGGGCCGAATCTTTTTTCGCCTGCTCCTCGAGCAAAGCGGTCATATCGATCTCGAAGCGGAAGATGTTGTCGCCATCAAGGGCAGCCTTTCGGTTCGAAGCAAACCAGCCACTGCCGGCCGCGTCCAAAAAGGGGCTAAAGTCGTCCGCCGTCGAGTTCACATCATCCATCATAAACCACTCTTCGGTCTCCAAATTGAGCATAATCAAATCCAAACCGCCTTGGCCGGGAAAGCCGTTGGAGGCAAAGAAGAGCGTGTCGCCGTGAATGCTGGGGAACATTTCCTTGCCTTCGGTATTGGCAATGCGTAAAGGCTGCGCAGCGGCCCAGCTGGAATCCTTCCAGTCGGCATAGTACAGATCGGTACCGCCTAGTCCTCCGGGCATGTCCGAAACAAAATAGAGGCGCTGGCGCTTGGCATCCCATGTGGATTGGCCGACGTTGAAGGCATTGTTGTTCAAGGGGAATGCTTCCTCCGGGCCCCATGTACTATCCGCCAGCCGTGAGCGGGAGTACAACTGCAAGCGGAAAAGCCCGTCGAGTTTTTGCAGCTCATTTTTCGTGTAGAATACCCGGTTTTCGCCAAAGGAAACGGGGCCCACGTGGTAGGGTGACGCTTCGGTCAGGGGCTTGTCGCTCATTTCAAACAAGCGGACCTTCGTCGAGTCCCAAACCCACGGCTTGATGTACGGGTCATTGCTGCGCTTGTCCGTTTTTTCGAAGCCTTCTTGGGGCCGGGAGGACGAAAAAATCAATCGGTTTTCCCAGAAAACCGGGGCGAAATCGTCGTTGTCGGAGTTGATGCCTTTGGCCAATTCCATGGTCACCCCACCGGGCAATTCGAGGTGTTCAATTTCACCGCGGTTCTCCCACAACTCCGAACGGCGGTGTGCCGGATAGGCACTGGAGTAGTCGTCCATGCGCTTGGCGGCTTGCTCCGTGCGGCCCAATTGGCGCAGGGCGTCGACGTGGGCAAAAATGACTTCCGCCGAAAAGGGTTCTTCACTCTTGTTGGCCGCACGGGCGGCGTCAAAAGCCATCACCGCTTGTTCCGGATTGCTGCTTTCCGAATAGATCAACCCCGCGAGGTTCCATTCTTTCGCCGACTTGAGGGTGGTGCGCTTCAAATATTGAATGGCGGTGGCATGCTGGCTTTTGGCCCGAAGGCGTTCCAATCGCGCTTCGGCTTGTTGACCATAGGCGAACACGCTGCTGCACAGGAGGGCAAGGAGGAGGATTCTACGCATGGCCTTAGAAATAACGAGGTGAGGTGACCGCCTTTCCGGGTAAATACAGAGGGAGGCTCAAAACAAAGTCATGCGACATGGGGCCGAAGGGAGCGAGGTCC
>DNWN01000008.1 GCA_003507115.1 Cryomorphaceae bacterium
CAACAGGGCTGCCGCATCCGCTTGCCGACCCTGCCCTGCCCATAGTGCCCCGAGCTTGTAGCGCAGATCGGGATGGTAGTCCGGGCAAATCTGGTAGACTTGGTAAAACAGGGAAGCGGCCGATTCCGGACGCCCCGAAAGCAGGCTGAGCTCGGCGGACAAATACTGAAAGTGAATCTGTTGGTCCGGGCTTTTCCGCTGCACGGCATTGAGGTAAACGCGCGCCATGTTGGCATCCGCCCGGTCCAGGGCTTGTTCCGCTTTGAGCACCTCCGCATTGGGCGTGGGGGCGGCATCGCATTGGCCCAGTTCTACTTGGGCAAAAGCCGAAAAAGACCCACCCACCGCGAAGAGGGCCATCCAGCCCCATGGCATCATCCGCCCCATTCGCCTTCGGATTCGGCCACTGCCACCGCGACGGAGGCATCGCCCGTGACGTTGATGACGGTTCGGCACATGTCAAGAATTCGGTCGACCGGGAAAATGATCGCAATCCAGGCTGGGTTGAGTCCCACCGCCTCCAGGACCATAATGAGCATGATGAGTCCCGCGGAGGGAATGGCCGCGGCACCAATCGAGGCCATCACCGCCGTGAACACGATGGTCATCTCTTGCGCAAGGCTCAAATCCAGGCCATGCATTTGGGCCAAAAAGAGAACGGCCACCGCCTGGTACAAGCTCGTGCCATCCATGTTGACCGTCGCACCAATGGGAAGCGTGAATTGGGAAATTTCCTCGCTGACTTTGAGGTCATCGTGCACGCAGTCCATGGTCACCGGCAAGGTGGCCGCGGAAGAGCTCGTACTAAAGGCCAAAAGTTGTGCCGGCCGAATGTTTTGATGCAAGAATCGGAATGTCCGCACCCAAGAGTAGCCTTTTTTCCGAATGGCCCACCATACGATGGTCGGATAGACCCCGAGCGCCATGAGCAACAGCCCCCCTACGACGGTCAACATGTAGACACTGAAGGAGGAAAACAGCTCGGCCAAACGCGTGGGGTCGTCCCCTGCTAACTTGGTCAACGTGCTGGCCATCAGCGCAAAGACGAAGAAGGGCGCTCCGATCATGACGATTTCCACCATTTTGATGAAGACGTGGGTACTCTGGCTCATAAAGGCCCGAATTGTTTTCGTCCCCTCCTTGGGAAGCATCACAATGGCGATGCCAAAAAAGAGCCCAAAGAAGATAACCTGAAGCATCAGGGAATTGGTAAAGGCCAAAAAGATGTTGCTCGGAACGATGTCCACGAGGAAGGCCAAAGGTCCTCGGTTTGCCTCCGAGCGAGCGGCCCCAATTTTCTCGGAGAGATCCCCATCGATGACTTGGTTGGACAGCGTGGCCATCCGGCCTGCATTGGCCGGATCTTGGCTCCACCACTGCCCATCTGGTGAAGGCTTCCCTTCTTGGATCAGCCAAGCTTCAAATCCAAGGCGATTGTCCGTGATTTGTTCCGTGGAGGCATAGGCTCCCGGCTGTGTCAGGTTGGCGATGACCAAACCAATCAAAATGGCCACCAGGGTGGTGCCCACATAGAGTCCTAAGGCCTTACCGCCAATCCGTCCAAGGGCTTTGGGATCTCCCAATTGCCCCACCCCATCTATGATGCTGAACAGCACCAAGGGAATGGCAATCAGTTTCAGTGCATTGATGAAGATGGTTCCGAAGGGGGCAATCCAATCTTGTGTAAACGAAGCGCCACTCCAGTATGCGCTGGCGAGGGCCCAGCCGATGCCCAAGAGCATGCCGAGGATGATTTTGGTGTGCAATTTCATGTCATGCGTGGATTTGATGGCGCTGGGCCAAGTACATATCGGCGAGCACGAAGGCCGCCATGGCCTCCACGATGGGCAGTGCCCGCGGTAAAACAGCCGGGTCATGCCGGCCTTCGATTTGGATGTCGACGGGCTCTCCCGACCGATTTATGGTGTGCTGGACCTGCTTGATGCTCGCAATGGGTTTGAATGCGATGCGAAAGACAATGGGCATGCCGTTGGAAATTCCACCTTGAAGGCCGCCTGAATGGTTCGTGGCCGTTTGACCTGGCCCGACAAAGGCGTCATTTTGCGCGGAGCCCGTGGATTCCGCACCCGCGAAACCCGAGCCAAATTCAATGCCTTTCGCTGCATTGATGCCCAACATGGCATAGCCCAAACGCGCGGACAATTTGTCAAATACCGGTTCGCCCCAGCCCGCCGGAACCCCGTGAATTTCACACGCGATCACCCCGCCCGCACTGTCGCCTTTTGCCTTGAGTGCTTCGAGTGCTTCGCGCATCCGCGCGGCGGTCTCGGGGTGCGGACAGCCGGTTGGGTCCGCGTAAGCTTGGGTCAAATCCAGGCGCGCCTCCGATGGAATGCCTATTCCCGCCATCCGAGCGACATAGGGCTGAATGCGCAGGCCTGAGGGCAAAAGCTGGGCGGCCAGGGCCCCTGCAACCACCCGGCAGACGGTTTCCCGCGCGGAGCTTCGCCCGCCCCCTCGGTGATCCCGAACGCCATACTTGGCCTCGTAGGTAAAGTCTGCATGGGAAGGGCGGTATCGGTCAGCCAACGGGGTATAATCCTGTGAGCGCCGATCCTCGTTGGGGATGAGGAATCCAATGGGCGTACCCAGCGTTTGAAGGCGCCCCTGGGCATCGGGCTCCGGATGGAAGCCACTTAAAAACTGGACGCGGTCGGATTCTTTCCGCTCCGTCGTCAAGTCATGCTGCCCGGGTCGGCGGCGATCGAGGGCCATCTGCACGGCGGCGATATCGATCCAAAGCCCGGCGGGCATGCCGTCGAGCATCCCCCCCATGGCGGTACCATGAGACTCCCCAAATGTGCTGACCCGTAAAATCTCCCCAAAGCTATTTCCTGCCATATCCTCAAAAATACGCGATACCCTACCTTCGTTCTATGCGTACTCGATTGGAAA
>DNWN01000103.1:0-1320 GCA_003507115.1 Cryomorphaceae bacterium
CTCAGCACGGACGAGCGTGGTCGCATCGCCGTCAATGATCACTTGCAAACGGCCGTTCCCCATATCTACGCCATCGGCGACGTCGTTCGCGGTGCGATGTTGGCCCACAAAGCCGAAGAAGAAGGCGTGGCGGTGGCTGAAACCCTGGCCGGCCAAAAGCCCCACATCGATTACAACTTGGTGCCCAACATCGTGTACACTTGGCCGGAAGTGGCGGGTGTGGGCCGAACGGAAGCCCAACTCAAAGAAGAAGGCCGCGCCTACAAGGTGGGTTCCTTCCCCATGCGTGCCTTGGGCCGTGCCCGGGCCTCGATGGACATCGATGGCATGGTCAAAATCTTGGCCGATGCGCAAACCGACGAGGTGTTGGGCGTACACATGGTCGCTGCGCGTGCGGCAGACCTTATCATGGAAGCGGTCGTTGCCATGGAATTCCGCGCTTCTGCGGAAGACATCGCACGCATTTGCCACGGTCACCCCACCTACACGGAAGCCATCAAGGAAGCCGCTTTGGACGCAACCGGTAAACGCGCCATACACGCTTAAGATGCCCTATACGGCGCAGGTTTTACACGCTGCGCCCGCTGAAGTTCAGACGGGCTTGCGTCGCGCGGCCTGTACATTCCCGCATTTTACCCTTTTGGAGACGGGCCAGGCCCATGGGGCCTTTCGCGAGCCCCTTGATCGCTTTGATTGGTTGGCGGCGGGAGGATGCCTTCGACGCCATCGTGTGGCGGAAGCCACGCCCGAAGCCTGGTCCGAACTCGCCGCGGCCTGGCGGGCAAAACCCACCTGGTTGTTCGGGGTCTTGGCCTATGATGCCAAGAACGCCTTTGAACCTACCGCGGAGAGCCGACATCGTCCCACTTTGGATCAGCCCGATTGGGATTTTTATGAACCTGCATGGGTCGTCACCTGCCAAACCGGCCAACTCACGCTCTATCAATCCACTTTGGCAACCCTCCGCCCCGAAGATTGGTGGGCGGACATCCAGGAGCGGGCAGCGTCCCCCCGATCTGAATCTTTCACGGAGCCGGCCACATGGCGTGCGGGCTGGACGGGTGAGACCTACCAAGCTCAGGCGGAATCCCTCCAAGCGCTCATGCATGCGGGGGATCTCTACGAAGTAAATCTCTGCGCCCCTTGGTATGCCCAAGGTGCGGCAAATCCCGCAGCGGTGTATGCCGCATTGCAGGCGACCGCGGATGCACCCATGGCTGGCTTGCATCGGAGCCCAGAAACCTGGTTGATTTCCGCTTCGCCCGAACGCTACGTGACGGTGCGCCAAGAAGGAGAAATTTGGAAGGCCTACAGCCAACC
>DNWN01000103.1:1359-2345 GCA_003507115.1 Cryomorphaceae bacterium
AACACCATGATTGTCGACCTCGTGCGGCACGATCTGAGCCGCGTGGCGGCCCGCGGAAGTGTTCACGTGCCGCGGTATTTGCAAGTACGCTCCCTGCCCACGGTACACCATTTGGTGAGTACCGTTGAGGCGACCTTGCGGCCGGAAACGGATTGGATTTCCGTGGTGCAAGCCAGCTTCCCCATGGGAAGCATGACGGGCGCACCCAAAATTCGCGCTATGCAACGCATCGAAGAACATGAATGCGCCCGCCGGGGCTGGTATTCGGGTGCCTTGGGCTACGTGATGCCCTCCGGGGAATGCGATTTCAATGTGGTTATTCGGAGCTTACTGGCCGATTCGTCTGCCCAAAACTGGATGGGTTGGGCCGGTTCCGCTCTGACCGTTCTCGCGGATCCAGCCTCAGAGTGGGAAGAATTACACCTGAAAATGAAGGCTCCACAGGAAGCACTCACTTCATCCAACCAGCAGCCCCATGGCTAGTTCGGTATCCACGTCCGTCCTGGAGGCATTGGCCTCTGCGCGGCAAGATCCACGCGGCTTCTTGCTCCTCTGTTCGGGGGGACAAGATTCCATGGTCCTGGCGACGGTGTTGATCCAAGCCGGGATTCCCGTGGAGCTTTTTCATGTGAATTACGGGCTTCGTGGTGCGGAATCCGAGGGCGATGAAGCATTTGTTCGCCAATGGGCGGTCCAGCATGCCGTGGTATGCCATGTGCGTCGGGTTCCCGAGGGATTTGGGGAAGAATCGGACATTCAAGCCCGAGCACGCAGCTTTCGCTACACCGGAGCCCGGGAGCTCCTGGCCGCCCGGGACTTACAATCCATGCTGGTCGCGCACCATGCCGACGATGCGGCTGAGACCTTCCTCTTTCATGCCGCTCGAGGCACGGGCTTGGATGGACTCGTCGCCCTGGCTCCCGAGTCGGACCAACTGATTCGTCCGCTTTGGCATGTCTCCAAGGCACAGATTGATGCCTACGCCC
>DNWN01000103.1:2449-10592 GCA_003507115.1 Cryomorphaceae bacterium
TTGCACCACCTGCGCGAACTTCAATCCTTTGTGGATGCAGCCATCAAACGCGAGAGTGTGCTGTACCTCGGCAAATCCAAATCGGTCCCCGGCGCTCTAGTGCTCTACCGCGATGTGTTGGACCACCCGCATTCATCGGTGATCATTTGGTACATCTTGCGGTCGATGGGTGGGTTTGACTACGATGCGGTTCGCTCCTTAGGAAACTCCCAAGTGGGCGCGAAGTTGGAAAAGGGGGGCTGGCAATTGTGGTCGGAGCGCGAGGGCTTGGTCCTGACGCCCGTGCCCACGGAACCTCTAGCCACCCTAGAGGCCCTTCACTCCCTTCACCGCGTAACGGGCCCGCTCTGGGATGGAACGCGCTGGCAGGCCGAGGTGGGGTGGACCGGCGAGGAGCGTCCGTATGCCTCGTTGGAAGATCTCGGATCCCTTCGTGCTCCCGTGCTGTGCCTGGAGCGGGTGCCAAACTTGGTTTGGCGTCCCTGGCAAGAAGGGGATTTTATCCTGCCTTTAGGGATGAAAGGCCGTAAAAAACTGTCCGATGTCCTGACCGAAGGGAAGGTTCCCGCCATGTACCGAAAGGCGATTTGCGTCCTAGCCGCGGAGGCTTCCCCGGGAGAAGTGTACTGGGTTCCGGGAATGCGTCTATCCCGTCAGGTGGCCGTCTCGGCAGCAGATTCTTCCTTTTGGCGATTGACGGAACATCCTTCGGCGCGCTAGAAGGGCTATTTTTGTAGATATGAAGACATTCCTCCGTGCAGTTGTATTGGCCTTGGTGGCCATTCTGCCTGCTCAGCTTTCGGCCCAAATTATTGAGCCTGTCAAATGGAAAACCTCGGTCGAACGGGCAGAGGACGGCACCGTCCAGCTCGTGGCGGAGGCGACCATCGACGGGAACTGGCATATGTACTCCCGGAAGTCAGGAGAGGACGGTCCGATTCCCACCGCCTTTGAGTTTACGGCCAATCCACGCTTGACCTTACAAGGGGAATGGACGGAGCCCAAGGCCCACACGGAATTCAATAAGCAGTTCAACATGGAATTGGCCTACTTCGAAAAGAAGGCCCGTTTTGTGCAAAAAGCCAGCGTCACCGGCCCCGGCCCTTTGACCGTAGAGGCGGAGGTGTCCTTTCAGGTCTGCAACGACGAAATGTGCCTCTTCCCCGAGTACATTCCCTTAACCTTCAAAATCCCAGCCCAAAAGAACGCAGCGCCCACCGACGAAGGCCTGGTCGCGACAGAAGCACAGATTCAAGCCGACGGCGACGCTTCCTCCGTGGAGTCGGAGGCTTCCGATGGCGACACGACGACGACGGCAGGCACGGATGGCGCCCCCGCAGAAGCCAGTCCCGTCCCCGCCGCCGACGAAACGGAAGTGAAGCAGGGCCATTGGGGTGTCTTCCTGGAGGGCATGGGCTGGGGCTTCCTAGCCCTGTTGATGCCCTGCATCTTCCCCATGATTCCCTTGACCGTCAGCTTCTTCATCAAGCAAAGCAAAACACGCGCAGAAGGCGTTTCAAAAGCGGTCATCTACGGCATCAGCATCAACGTGATTTACGTGGCGTTGGGCTTGCTCATCACCGTCATAGCGGGTCCCGATGCACTCAATGCCATGGCCACGGATCCCTGGTTCAACCTCTTTTTCTTTGCCCTCTTTGTGATTTTCGCCATCAGCTTCTTTGGCGCCTTTGAAATCACCTTGCCGAGCAAGTGGGTAGACGGGTCAGACAACTTGTCGCAGCGCGGCGGTTTGATCGGCATCTTCTTTATGGCCTTCACGCTCGCCTTGGTGTCCTTCAGCTGCACGGGTCCGCTCATCGGCTCCTTGTTGGTGCGCGCCAGCAATTCAGGCGAGTTGCTCGGTCCAGCCATGGGCATGTTTGGCTTCTCCCTTGCCTTGAGCTTGCCCTTTATGCTCTTCGCGGCCTTCCCCGGATGGCTGCAGTCCTTGCCCAAGTCCGGCGGGTGGATGAACACCGTGAAAGTGGTTTTGGGATTCTTGGAGCTGGCCTTCGCGTTGAAATTCCTCTCCACCGCAGATATGGTTTGGCAGGCCCATTGGGTAAGCCGTGAGCTCTTCTTGGCCATTTGGACTGGTTTGACCTTCTTGATCGCCCTCTACCTCTTTGGCGCGTTCCGAATGCCCCACGACGACAAAGTCGAATCCCTGAGCGTCACCCGCATGCTCTTTGGCACAACCTTCTTCATCTTGGGCTTCTACCTATTGCCCGGAACCTTCGGCGCCCCCGTCCGCCTCGTGGCCGGTTTCCCCCCTCCCGCACATTATGCCGAATCTCCCGGCGGCGCCTACCTCGGTGGAGGCAGCGGCGAGACAGCCTTGAACTACACAGGCACCGCCTGCCCTGACGGTCTTCCCTGCTTCAATACGTTGGAGGATGCCAAGGCCTACGCCAAGCAAGTGAACAAGCCCATTATGATTGACTTCACCGGCTGGGGCTGCGTGAACTGCCGTAAGATGGAGGAGCAAGTTTGGGTGGACCCCGAAGTGCACCGCATCCTCAAGGAGGATTTGGTGTTGGTCTCGCTCTATGTGGACGAGAAAGTGAAACTGCCCGAAGCCGAGCAATACACCACGCCCGAAGGCAAGAAAATCAGGTACGTGGGCCAAAAGTGGAGCGACTTTGAAGCCAGCACCTTCGGCGCCAATGCCCAACCTTACTACGTCATGATTGACCCCCACGGAGACTGGACTCCCCTCAATGGCTACGCTGCCTGGGATCCCGATGTGCCCAAGTTCGTGAACTGGCTTACTACCGGTATCGCCGAATACCGCAAGCGCCATTGAGCATGAAGGCTGCCGCTGCTACGCAAGCTTTCCAGCGTGCCATTGAGGCCTACCACGCCCAATCGGAGCTGGACCCTGCATGCCCGGAAACCGCCGCAAACCTGGATGGCCACTTTTTCCAAAAGGCGTGGATCGACACCGTACAATGGCATTTGGAGGATGAAATTCGCCGTCCAGATCTCAGCGGTCCCGAAGTTCTTGCCTTGAAACGCCGTATCGATGCGCTCAATCAGGCGCGTACCGATGCGGTAGAGGCCTTGGATCGGTCCCTGCAAGCCCATTTTCAGCCGGAGCCTCCCCCGGCATCGGCCGAATACCGGACTGAGTCTCTGGGTTGGGCCCTGGATCGTTTATGCATCCTGCAGCTCAAGCAATACCACATGCAAGAGCAAGTAGCGCGAGGCGGAGAGGCTGCCCAAGTCGCACAACCGCGGATGGAGGTGTTAAACAGGCAATCAGACGTACTGGAAGCGGCCATCGATGCCTTGTCTGCGGAGCTTGCGTCAGGCCGAGTCGCCTACACACGCTACGAGCAGCATAAGCTCTACAATGATCCCAACACGAATCCGGCCCTCTACGGCGTTAAGTAGACATGCCGTCCCCTCGCATTGCCGTTGTTCGATTTTCCGCGTTAGGCGATGTCGTCCTTCTGTGGCCTGTTCTGTGTGCCCTTTCTGAGGCGCATCCGACCCATCGCATCACCTTTTTTACCCGTCCAAGGATAGCCGAACATCTGCCCACGCATCCGAACATTGAGGTGGTGGGCTTGGACGTGGACCAAGCATACGCCTCCCCCGTAGCCCTTTTTCTATTCTGGTGGGGGTGGTTGCGCAGTACGCAGCCTGTCGCGTGGGTGGATGCCCACCACCATGTGCGAACCTGGTCAGGGACTTGGCTCGCTCGTCGAATGGGAATTCCGGTGGGACAAATTCAAAAGCATCGAGGAGATCGGAAATCGTTTTTGCGAAGGGAGATCCCGACTCTGCGTCCTATCCAAGAAATCTACGCCCACGCGTGCGCCCAAGCGGGATTCCCCGTTCCATGGCCTCCGGTCGCCCCACAAGCGCCCCGCACTTCGAGCGATTTACTGCTATTGGCCCCTTTTGCGGCCCATGCTTCGAAACGCTGGGATGTGGAGGACGCCTCCAAGCTCGCCTCCCGTTGGCTCGCTTGTGGAGGGCGGGTAGCTCTGATGGGGCATCCCAATGAATTCGAAGCATGGCCGGGTCCGCCTGTGCTTTTGGCTCAACGAGAGGAGGAAGTTCACCTCTGGGCCGAGGCGGCGGTAGCCGTCGTCATGGACTCGGCCAACCAGCATTTGGCAGCCTTGCATGGAACGCCCAGTGTAACCCTTTGGATGGGCACGGCGCCGGAAGCAGGTTTTGTCCCGCACCATCTCGGCCTCACAGCTCATGTGCGTCCAGGGGATCTCCCTTGCGCCCCCTGCAGTATTTATGGGACCTCCACGTGTTCGCGGGGTGATTTTGCATGCCGAAAGCTGTCTGCGCAGAACACAGCCGACGCGATTCGACGAGTAGCCCGAACCGACCTGGACCTCTCTGCGTTGTAGGAACATGCAAGAAGCTCGTTTTCGCCTTCGAAATGACCACCACATTGTGGGGTATCGCCGCATGCACGGCCAGCGTGCCTATTTTTCCAAGGATGGCTTGTGGTGGAACGGGGACCCCTTGCATGGATTTTGGGAAGATGCGTGGACCGGCTTGAAAGACCGGAACAACCAGTACCTCTATGTCCAGGACATTGTGGAGTTTGAGCCGACCGAAGGGTCAGGCATACGCCTGGGCGTCCTCGAGCAACGTGGGTCTGATTTGGGGATCCGTTGTATGGAAGAGGACATTTTATACCCCCTGAACGCCTTTGGATTTCCCTTGTTTCACGGCCGCGAGCTGCGCTGGATTTCCTACCTCTTTTTGCAAGATCGCTGAGCGCTCTAGCGCCCAACCCATTTTTTAGTACGAGAATTGCCCATTAAACAGGACCGTCCCGTGTTCGATTCGTGGCGGCCCTCTTCTATGCAGCGATGCAGCCGTTCGTAGTCGTTTCGTCCCGATTGCCGGCGTGGGCCGAGGCAATTTGCCCCCATGATTTACGATGTTTACACCCTGGCCGCGAAGGATGGAGCGTGGATTCAGGTCCAACTCGCCATCCAACCCGGATACCGCTTTCAATGGAGCGGTCGGAAGGACCGCCGAAGCCAGGAATGGCCCCAACGCCTGCATGCGGCATTCCGGGGACAAGGCTGGAAGTGGCCGGCCCGGCGAATCACGGCCATGGCCCGGCCAGCCGAAGGTCCTGCACTTGGGCACGAGGCAGATTTGGCGCTCGCTGTAGGGGTTCTGCGGGGATCCGGGCAATGGGGCGCATGGCCCGAAGGAAGAGGACTTTTGGTAGGCCAACTCGACTTGCATGGAGCGGTCCATCCCGTTCCCACCACCGCGCCGAAGGAGGCATCCGCGGCGGAATTTGCCTGGGGATGCGTGCCATGGGAGTTAAAACACAGGCATTTTTCGGGTGAAGCACATATTGTCGGTGTGTCCCACCTCCTTGAAGTGGAAGGATACCTTCGAACGGGCCAAGCGCCGAAAGAGCTCCCCAAGACCTTGCGTCCCCTGGATTGGGGGCCCTTGCCTCCCTTGCGGCTGTCGGCAGATTTAACGGCCCAGTTGGAGGTTGCGGCAGCAGGAGGACATCCCGTGTTTTGGATGGGCCCCCCAGGTACGGGAAAAACCCAATTGGCACGGGCCCTGTGGCGAATGAATCAGCGCTTGGGCATGGATGGACCCTTGATTGAACCCGTGCCGCCCAAAGGGAACCGCATCCCCATCGAGCGTTGGATTCAGGATGCAGCCCAGGGCCACCTCTTTATGGATGAAGTGGGGGAATGGCCCCTTAAGGCGCTGGAATCCGTTCGCAAGCCCCTTGAAATGGGAGCCACGCCCTTTACCTATTCCGCCGCAAGCAATCCCTGTCCATGCGGGTTTCTGGGGCATCCGAAACGACGATGCGCCTGCCCCGTGAGCCGTGTAGAGGCCTATCAGCGTCGTTTTTCCGCCCCCTGGCTGGATCGATTTCACCTTGTTGGGCATGTCCTCTCCGATCCGGAAGATGAAATGGTTCCTTGGGAGGCCATGTATTTTCGGATCCGCCAGGCCAGGGAGCGGCAAAAAGAACGGAAGGTGGGCCTGAATGCCTACCTCGTCGACGATGCTTTATGGAAAACCGTGTCCGTGAGCACCAAAGCGTGGGCGGATGTGCGGAATTGGCAGGAGCGAAAAGGCATGGGCGAACGGAGTGTTCAAGCGGTGCTCAAGGTGGCTCGAACCGTGGCAGATTTAGAAGGGCTGCAATGGGTGCAACCTCGACACATCCGCCAAGCCGTGGTGTGGCACTGGTCTAGCCAGGGATTTACTTCCAAGTCCGATCCTTGGGATCCGGAGGATTCTTGGTCCACCTAAGCGGACCCTCGCAGCCTGCGACTTCAATGATTACCGCCGTAGGACTCCCGAAATAGGTCAACATCTTACTGCGCCAATCCCGAAATCCCTCCACGGTGAATTGGGCGCATGGTTGGGTCATCACGCTAATGGTGGTGCCATCAATCACGACAATGCTGGGATCGACATGGGCCACGGTTCGTGCGTCGCGGCCTGGGCGGATGGAAGAGCCATCAATGAAATCGGCCAGCCACCGCTTCATCGCCCAATTGAGCTCATCGGTATCGGCAAAGTGAAAAACGTGGACGAAAACATCGAAGCGCACATTGCGCTCGAGGTTGTCCAGGTTTTTTTCTTTTCCCTCAAGCTTGAAATCTGTTCGGTATTCTGGGGTTTCAGACTCCAAGGCGCCCAAGGACTCCCCTCCAACATTGAGGGTCTTCACTTTGTAGGTTTCGGCTAAATCGCTTTGAAACGCAGTGATGCGCTGGACCAAATCACTCGGCTGTGCCCAAGCCAAGCCGGGAAGGCACATCAGAAATACCAGGTATCTTTTCATGGGAAAAAGGTACGCCAAAGCCGCTTCCCATTACATTTGCGCTATGTTCCTTCGACTTGCGCTGATTTTTTGCCTCGCTACCTCGACCCTTCATGCGCAAGTGGTGAATGTGGAAGCGATGCGTGGCCTGACCGGACAGGAGCCGGGGACCCACGGTGTGCTGGATGGCAGCTTTTATTTTGGGGGCACGCAAGCCCTTCTTCTGCGCCTGAGCACGTCCGCGAATTTTCGCAAAACCCTGGAAAAGGAGTCCTTCTACGGCATCTTTCATGGAAACCTCTCCACACGCGTAGGCGGGGATGCCCTGTTGTTTGAACAAAATGGCTTTGTACACGGACGCTACAACCGAGAATGGTCGGAGGAGTGGACGGGTGAGTTGTTTTTTCAATGGCAGTCCAACAAGCCCATGCGCATCGCGCAGCGATACAATTTTGGCGGCGGTCCGCGCTTTCGGGCCATCGACAGCAAAACGGTCAACTTTTTCTTGAGTCCCCTGGTCATGTACGAGTTGGACATCGAATCGGTCACCGGCGCCTACGAGTCCGTTTTCCGAATGAGCACCTACATGAGTTTGGATCTCTTGTTCAAGGAGAAATACCGGATTAACACGATTGCCTATTACCAGCCTCAAATTTTGGAATGGGACGATGTCCGGGTGGTGATGAATAGTCGTTTTAGTACCCCCATTTCGCCCAAATTGAACCTCACGGTTTCGGGCAACCTGAACTATGATGCCTATCCCGCCGGGACCGATGTTCCCAACTTCACCTACGGCGTGAATTCAGGGATTAGCTGGCGGTTCTAGCGCCGCGCCGTGAGCGCATCTGCGACGACAAATGTGCTCCCGCCAATGTAGAGGCGGTCCTCCGGATTCGCTGCCTGAAGTGCGGCGTCCCAGGCTGCTTTCACATGGGGATAGGCGGCACCCTCTAAACCCATGGATTTCCCGAGCGCTTGGAGTTGCTCTGCGGGCATAGCCCGCGGAATTTGGGCAGCGCAGAAGTAATATGTTGCCTCAACGGGTAGGCAGGCAAGTGCGCTGCGAACATCTTTGTCTTGAACCATACCGAGCACTATATGCAAGGGGCCGCCAGGGAGGGCCAGCAACTGGCGCATCGTGGCGCGCAGACCATGGGGGTTGTGTGCGGTATCCAAAATGGTCATCGGGGCCTGGGACCAAACCTGCCAGCGCCCCTGTAAACCCGTATTGGCAACCACTCGCGCGAGACCCCTAGCTATGGCATATTCGCTCACAGGGAAGTCTGGTTGCGCCGCCAGCATCGCGCGTGCCATACGCTGGTTGTCCGCTTGGTACTCCCCCAA
>DNWN01000035.1:0-1679 GCA_003507115.1 Cryomorphaceae bacterium
TCAAATGTCCTGAAGACACAAAACTCACTTTAAAACCTAAACGTATTATGGAATTCTTAGAAGTTCTCTCAATTGACCCCGCTGACCCCGTCAGCTTCACGTTCTTCACGGGCTACATGGCGATGCTCGCCGCTTCCGTGTTCTTCCTCTTCGAGCGCAGCCGTGTGTCCGACGAGTGGAAGTCTAGCATGCTAGTTTCAGGATTGATTACAGGTATCGCTGCAGTCCATTACTATTACATGCGCGACTACTATCAAGCCACGGGCGAGACCCCTGTGGCCTTGCGATATATTGATTGGACCTTGACAGTCCCATTGATGTGCGTGGAGTTCTATTTAATCACGAAGAAGGCTGGCGGCACGTCTGCCCTTCTTTGGAAACTTATTCTCGCTTCCGTGGCCATGCTTGTGCTTGGTTACATTGGTGAAGCATTCTATGCCGACGAGACGCAGTCTTGGGTTTGGGGTGCCTTGTCAGGTGCGGCTTATTTCTACATCGTATGGATGGTATGGAAGGGCGAAGTGGCACAATTGGCTGCCAGCGCAGGAGGCAATGTTCAGAAAGCTGTTGAGGCATTGATGAAGTTCGTCGTCATCGGGTGGGCCATCTATCCGATCGGATACATCGCTGGCACTGCGGGAGGTTTCTTTGGCATGCCCGTCCTTCAAGGGTTGGATATGGACCTCGTCTACAACATCGGTGATGCGGTTAACAAGATCGGATTCGGTCTCGTTATCTACGCTCTAGCCATTAGCGACAAGAAATAATAGCTAACGTGTGAGTTTTGTCTTGTGTGCTTTAAAGGGCCCCGGAAACGGGGCCCTTTTTTTATGGACCCAAACGATATAAAAATCGCTCGTCTCGGCACACTACGCCGTCCCCGAATGCCGCCACGACGGGGGAAAGCAGGGTTGAACGCGCATGGCTCTTGCGCGCTCCAAAACCACCAAGCTGGTGGATGCCCCGATCCCAGGCGACATAGGCTCCGAGAGGACCGGGGCGAATTCGGTCGATCCAGGCCGTTCCCGGGAGGAGATAGGATTGCCGAAGTGCACCCGTCGCCGCATCCAGGCCATCGTGAGTCCACTGGCGGTAGGCCTTCCACGTCCGGGGCAGGAGGGATTCCCATTCGGACGGACGCAGGGCGGCTGTATCGCCGATCTCGGCTACGCGAAGTCCGCGGACGTGGACCTCTTCGCTGGTAAAAACATAGGGAGGCTGCTGTGCTTCGAGGGAACCGGGGAGCAGCCCAAGCCATCCACTCCATGCGAGCAGACAAACTTTTCGGGGGAGGAGGGGTTGTGTAATCATGGGGCCAAGGTGTCCTGACCCCTTTGGAAGTAATCGAAATCAAACGACTTCTTCCATTTAAATTTCGGACTTTTGCACAACGATCCCATGTCCCCTATGCTTTCAGATAAAATCCGTTCCGACTTCCCTATTCTCACCCGCCAGGTGCATGGAAAGTCCTTGGTGTATCTGGACAATGCGGCCACGACCCAGAAGCCTCAGGCAGTGATCGACGCATTGGTGGGCTACTATAGTGGCTACAACAGCAATGTCCACCGCGGGGTGCATCAATTGAGCCAAGAGGCCACCGAGGCCTTTGAAGCGGTGCGCCGGCAATTGCAAACGCGGATCAATGCTTCGGAATCGCATGAAATCATTTTGACCAAAGG
>DNWN01000035.1:1692-6084 GCA_003507115.1 Cryomorphaceae bacterium
GGAGGATGAGATCATCGTGACGCAATTGGAGCACCACAGCAACTTGGTTCCTTGGCAAATGCTCGCCCAGCATACGGGGGCGACTCTACGCTATGTGCCTATCGATGGCCGCGGTGTATTGGACCAAGCGGTCTACCAGTCCTTATTGAATGAACGGACCAAACTGGTCGCCTTCAACCATATTTCCAACGCCTTGGGGACAATCAACCCGGTCAAAGCCATGACCGCTGCCGCACATGCGGTGGGCGCCGTGGTGGTTGTGGATGGCGCGCAAGCCCTGCCACACAGTCACGTGGATGTCCAGGACCTGGATGTGGACTTTTATGCCGGATCGGCCCACAAAATGTATGGCCCCACCGGTGTGGGCTTGCTCTATGGCAAAACGGCGTGGCTCGAGACCTTGCCTCCCTACCAAGGTGGGGGCGAGATGATCTCCGAGGTGGCGATGGACCAAAGCTCCTATGCGGGCCTTCCGCACAAATTTGAAGCGGGTACCCCCAACATTGCGGGGGTGATTGGTTGGGGAGCGGCCCTAAGCTGGATGCAACAGGTCGGACTGGAAGCCATCGAAGCCCATGAGCAGGCGCTTTTGGCCTATGGAACCGAGCGATTGCTTGCGATTCCGGGCGTCAAAATCTATGGCGTAGCCCCAGAGAAGGCGGCCGTCTTGAGTTTCAATGTCGCCGGAGTACACCCCTACGATGTGGGAACCTTGCTCGATCAAATGGGCATTGCGGTTCGGACAGGCCAACATTGCACCCAACCAATTATGGATTGCTTTGGCATTCCGGGAACCATTCGGGCGAGTCTCGCCGCCTACACGAGCCGCGAAGACCTCGATGCCCTGGCACGTGGTTTGGAAAAGGCGATCGCATTACTCGCATAGCATGGAAAGCATAGCACAGCGGGAAGCCGCCATTTTGGAAGATTTCAGCTTCTTTGACGACTGGATGGACAAATACGAGCACTTAATTGCCTTGGGCAAAGAGCTGTCGCCCATGTCCGAAGAACAGAAGGTCGAAGAGAATCAAATAAAAGGATGCCAAAGCCAAGTATGGCTCTGCGCTCGCGAGGAAGAGGGCCGCGTGTTTTTTGATGCCGATGCGGATGCCATCATTACGCGGGGCATGATCGCCTTGCTCTTGCGTCCGGTCCAGGGCCAAGCGCCTGTGGACATTGCGTCCTACGAATTTGGCTTTTTGGACCCCTTGGGACTAACGGCGCACCTGTCCCCAACGCGCGCAAACGGACTACTCAGCATGGTTAAACAAATCCGCCTGTATGGCGTTGCTTTTCAAGCAAAAAGAGGATGAACGACGAACAAATGCAATCCCTCGGAGAGCAGGCAGTGGATGTCTTGCGGACCATATTTGACCCGGAAATTCCTGTGGACATTTATGAATTGGGTCTCATCTATGACGTGCAAGTCAGCGAAGATGCCGATATCCACATTTTAATGACCTTGACTTCCCCGAATTGCCCTGTGGCCGAAACCCTTCCGGTGGAAGTTCAGGAAAAAGTCCGCAGCCTTCCGGATGCGAAAGAAGTGGAAGTGGAAATCACATTTGACCCGCCTTGGACGAAAGATATGATGAGTGAGGCGGCGAGATTGGAATTAGGCATGTTATGAGCACCCCCCAGTACGGCATTGATGCCCTGCACTTTGCCCTACCCCGTTTATCCCTCCCGATTGCTGCGCTGGCCGAAGCGCGCGGCATCGAAGCAGATAAGTTGCGGTTTGGACTAGGCCTGGAATCGATGGCCGTCTGTGACATCGACGAAGACGTCGTTACCCTTGGTGCAGAGGCTGCATGGAATCTGCTACAACGTGCCGGACTAAAGCCCGAGGAATTGGGCCGTATTTACCTGGGAACCGAGTCTTCCGTGGACGCAGCGAAGCCCTCCGCGGCCTACATCCATGGATTGATCGAACAGCGTTGGGCGACTGAACACGGCCCCCGATCCCTGGCGCATTGCGATGCATTGGACATGACGTTTGCCTGTATAGGTGGCGTGGATGCCCTGCAAAACTCCTTGGATTGGGTCCGCGCGGGACAGGGCCGAAAGGCCTTAGTTATCGCTTCCGATGTGGCAAAATACGCCCCGGGTAGCCCCGGGGAATACACCCAAGGTGCCGGAGCGGTCGCGATGTTGGTGACTGAATCTCCGCGCATCCTGGTATTAGACACCGACTTTGCGGTCGCGGTGGAAAGCGTCAGCGACTTCTTCAAACCCCGACGAAGCTTTTCAAAGCGGGCCCTACTTCAAGAAGCGGCGGCCCTCTTGGGGACCACGCTTTCGGACGAAGAGGCGGAAGCCCGGGTGGCCAAAGCCACGGAGGGCTTTTGGGGGACGCCCGAAGAACACATTGAACAATTTCTGGAGCACCCCATTTTTGACGGGCCCTACTCGAATGATTGCTACGTGGGCCGCGTGAGCGAAGCCTTGCATGCCTACCAAAAGCTATCGGGGCATTGGGTCTTGCGCGATTGGGAAGCCATGGTTTTTCACCTGCCCTATGCCTTCCAAGGCCGCCGGATGTGGGCCGAAATTGCCCTCGAGCTCGTGCGTCAGGCAGAGCGCCTGCACGAAATTGAAGCGGCCGTCGGTCAAACGGAAGAAGAGGCCGGTGGCGCTTCGTACTTGGCCAAACTGTGGTCCAAAACGCCCCACTACAAAGCCTATGTTAAGGCCTACATCACGCCGGGGGAGTTGGCCTCGCAGCAGATAGGCAACATGTATACCGGATCCATTTTTATGGCGCTCTTGAGCACCTTGGTCGACGCCCGAATTCAAAACATCGATATCACAGGGCGCCGCATAGGCTTCCTCTCCTACGGTTCGGGATCCAAGTCCAAAGTTTTTTCGGGCATAGTCCAACCAAACTACTTGGAACATCTTGAAGGCGTGCGCCCCTTCGACCATTTGGAACGCCGCACGCAAATTGACTTTGCGACCTACGAGAAGTTGCATCAGCGCGCCCTAACGACCCCGGTGTCGAGCCCAGCAGGTGCTGTGCTCCAGCACATTGGAAACGAAGGCGTTCAGTACGGATACCGCACCTACGGCATTGCCTAACTTTAAGCCATGGAAGGAGAAATTCGCAATCGCGTTGCAGAGAACGACCAATTAGTCGTTTTTGACCTCGAGGACTACTTTCCGCCGGCCAGTGTGAAATCGCTGGACATCGTTTCGATGTCCCAGGCGGGGGTCTTTCGCGAAAAGACCGTGCGGGATGCGATTGCCGCAATCAACCCCGAATCCTATTCGGATGCGGTGGTGGCCATCGATTGCAGTGAGGACTTGCTCATTCCGCAGTGGATTTGGCCTATGCTTTCGTCTCATTTGGCCGAATATGCCCTCTACCTAGGCGCGGGAAGTCCTACGGCGGTTCTACAGCAATACTATGCCCAGCGATTGAGCCACTTGGATTGGTCCTTTTATACTGGGAAAAAGGTCTTACTTAAAGGCTGTGGCCACTATCCGGTGCCCAATTCGGCCTATGTTCAAGCGGCCATGCATTTGCGGCTCACGGCTCAAAAATTGATGTACGGTGAAGCCTGCAGTAACGTGCCGATTTACCGAGGATAATCTTCCGACGATGGAAACCACGACGAAAAAGACCGATTTCAGAATTCTCAGCCTGCACCGCCGCATCGAGGCGCAGCGCGACGCCATTCTCCACCACGCGCTCTACCCGAAGATGCAGTCGCTCAAGGAGGTGCGCGTTTTCATGGAGCACCACATCTACGCCGTTTGGGACTTTATGAGCCTGCTCAAGACGCTTCAGCGCGAGCTGACGTCGGTGGATACGGCCTGGGTACCTACGGAGGACCGCGCGAGCCGAAAGCTCATCAATGAAATCGTGGTCGCCGAAGAGAGCGACGTTGACCTCAATGGCGAGCCCGCCAGCCACTACGAACTCTACCTCGACGCCATGCGTCAGGTGGGCGCGGAGACGCGGCCGATTATTCGGTTCGTTCAAACGCTTCAACGCGGATACAAACCCAAGGAGATCCTTCGCTTCAATATCGCCGAAGTGGACGAAGACTGCCTGGACTTTCTCAAAGCCACCCACGCCATCATTAAGCGCGGCAAGCTGCACGAAATCGCTGCTGCCTTCACCTTTGGCCGTGAAGACCTCATCCCAGATATGTTTACGGCCCTCATCAAAAAGCTCTACAAGGACAACCCCGAGGAGCTGAGCGCCTTTGTCTATTACCTCGACCGCCACATTGAACTGGACGGCGACGAGCACGGCCCCATGGCCATCCAAATGATGCACCACCTCTGCAAGGAGGACGACCAAAAATGGTTGGAAGCCGAAGAGGCTTGCGTCGAAGCCCTCGAAGCGCGCCTGAAGCTTTGGGATGCGATTAGTGGGAAGCTGGG
>DNWN01000165.1 GCA_003507115.1 Cryomorphaceae bacterium
CAGTAGCTGGTGATATTCCGGTAGTTGAGCAGGTTATAGGTCATGATCCGAATGCGCTCCGGCGCCTGCCCCCAAAGCGAAAAATTCCCCGCCACCAGGGCGAGGAGCCAAACCAATTGCCAACGTTTAAAATGGGTACACATACCTAGGCTCAAAGGTAGGTCAGAAGGGGCCAAAAAGAAAGCGGGCCGGGCCCGCTTTCTCGAATCTTAAAGCTTGAAAGTCAAGCCTGCACTGACGCTCCATCCGGGTGCGTAGCGGCTGAAAATTTGGTCCGTGGCGCCGTAGGATTTGTACACGCTCAACACGTCGTCGTTGAGCATGTTGCTCGCGCGCAGTTTGAGGTCGATGCCCTTCTCCTTGCCCAGCTTGGTCGTGAAGCTGAAATTGAGGCTGTGGAACGGCTGGGTGTAGACATCTGGGAACAAGCCCATGCCCACAATTTGAAGGGTTGGGCCCTTCACGTTGTAATAAACGCCCAGGTTGGTTTGGCTCTCTGGAGCCGTGTAACTCAAGCCACCATTCAAAACGTAGGGGCTCTGGCCGGCCATGGCACGCGTGTTGACGATGGTTTCGCCCACGCACTCATAGCTCTTGCGGGAGTTGAACTCCACGTCGCTCATGGTGATTTGGGATTCGATCAACGTGACGTTGCCGTTGAAGAACAGGTTCTCCAATTTTTGGCTCACACCGGCAAAGCTGGCGTTCCACTCCAACTCGGCGCCCAACATGGTCCCGCGGCCCACGTTTCGGGGTTGGAATTCCGTAGACGTTTGCTGCTCGGCAATACGAACCAGTTCGATGGGGTTGCTCAAATCTTTGAGGAACCCACTGATGGAGAACATCTGGCCGCGTTCGAAGAATTTTTCCCAGCGGAGGTCGGCATTGTTGACGCGCGTTTCAACGAGTTGACCGGACCATGCGGCGTACTCAAAGAAGGAGCCATTGAAAATTCGGTTGGTCAAAGGGTCGATAATCTGTGCGAAGCTCAACTCCTTGAAGGAAGGACGGGCGATGGTGCGTGTCGCCGAGAAGCGCAAATTTTGAGACTCGTTCAGCGAATAAATCACGTTCAGTGAAGGGAAGAGATCGAGTGAATTCAAAACGACTTCGTTGGCCAAGTTCTTGCCGTTGGTGACGTCGCCGCTTGCGTAGGTTTGGTCGCGACCCGTGTGGCGCTGGATGAAGTGCTCAGCACGCAGACCGATCACCGCTTTGGTGCGAATGTTCAAGGCCACTTCCGTGCTCACATAGGCATGAGCGGTGTTGCTGTTCGAGGCGTATTCGTTTGGGTTGGGGGTGTTGTTGCCCGATTGGTAGTAAATGCGGTTGGGGTAATTCGGATAGATGTTGTCCGGATTCAACACTTGGTTGGGATCGTCGCTGGACCAATTTTGCAACCCAAAGAACTGCATGTCGTAAAACAAAATCTCATAGTGGCGAAACTTGAACGCATTGCCTACACCGTAGAGCAACTTGGCGGGTTCATCCATGAAGGTATACTTCTTCGTGATGTCGTATCGGAAAGGCAGATTGACTTCCTGCAAGTAGCGCCAGATGCGTGAAGGGTTGCCGCCCGCGCCTGCTGAGAAGAAGGTATCCAAGGGGCCATAGGTGAAGGCCGTCTTGCGAATGTCAGGATCCGTCGAAAGGGACAAGGTGGGCGAGATGCGCCAATCGATTTCGATATTTTTTTCCGGCTTTACCGTAGTTCCATTGATCAGAATATTCGTCAGGGAGCGCTGGTTGTACTCCAAATTGTTGGCAAAGGCCAAATAGCCCGATTGACCCACGGCTTCGTCGTCATTGTCAATCATGAATTGGCCTGCGCGGCTTTCCCCATTTTGGAGGTGCATCAGGGTAAAGCGGTACTTCTTCAAATTGGTTTTGTATGCAAATCCTAAAATGCCGCCAATGAGTGTGCTTTGTTCGCCCAGTTGGCCCGTCTGCTTGGTGGCATAGCGCATTTCATACGCGCTAGGATCCGTGTAGCGCTGGTATTCGCCGTAAAAAACGTCGTCGTAAAAGGTGTAGTTATTCTTGTAGGTCAAGGAGAATACATAGCCCAACTTGGGAAGCTCTCCTGACTTTGTGGCTTTTTTGCCTTCCCATTGATTTCCGGCCGAATAACCCATGCTTACATCCATGAGGGACATGCGCTTCATGGCACCCAACGTGGGGTTGAAGCTCTGTACAAAGGCATTGACCTCGCTGGTAGGGAAGAAAATGGGCGTGGGGATTTGGGATGCGCGCGCTCCAGCGGGCAGGCGGCGAGTTCCATCATCAAAGCCCAAGAAATCCAGGCTGCCTCCCTGGTAGGTAAGGTAGTTAGGATTCAGGTTCATAGCGGGATTGTAGCTGGTACTGATCGAGAAGCTTCCCAGTTTCTTATCCGGGAAAGCTTTGGTTTCAATATTCAACAAACCTCCCGTGAAGTCAGCGGGCTGGTCGGCGGTGAAGGACTTGCTCACCACAATATTGCTCACCAAATCCGTTGGGAAGATGTCCATTTGGATGGTGTTTTTGTCCGGGTCCAAACCAGGAATGTCCATGCCATTGAGCGTGGTCTTGGAATAGCGGTCGCCCAGTCCGCGGATGTAGACGTATTTCCCGCCTTCTACGGTCACGCCGGTTACGCGCTTGGCAGCTTCAACCGCGGTAGCATCACCAATTTGGCTGATTCGCGCCGCAGAAATGCCGTCGACCATGGCGGTAGATTTTTTCTTCAAGGTCAACAGCGCCACATCGGTATTGCGTTGCACCTCCGCCACGATGGTTACTTCATCCAGCTTCAAATTGTCCTCGGGTTGCAGAGTGAGCTCGCCGATCACGGTCACTTCATTGGCGGTCACTTTAACGCCCGTCACTTTGAGGGTTTGGAAGGTGAAGTAGGAGATTTCCAAGGTGTGCGTGCCCGGAGTCGCTTTCAAGGTGAAGTGGCCGTCGAGGTCGGTCGCTGTATTTCCACTTCCACAGGTTGCGCAGCTTACTGCGGCACCAATGATGGTTTCACCTGTTTCGCCATCCAATACAGTCCCGCGAAGCGTTCCGTTTTGTGCGATGGCGCTCAAAGAGCTGATAAACAGGGCGGTAGCAATGAAAGTGCGCATAGGTACTCGTTTCGTTGGCGCAAAAGTCCAAATAAAAAATGCCCGCACTTTCGTGCGGGCACTTGTTTAACCATTTGTTAATGGTTTAGAAATTTACTGGATAACACCTGCTTGGGCTGCCCATGTCCAACCCAGCACAGAGGTGTTGGCTTTAGGCGTCGTGCCGGCTGTGATACCGGGGTGTGAACCGTTGTTTTTGATGTAGTTGCTCACCGTGTCAACGTTGAGTACAACATCCGTGTAGAATACACCCGCCGCATCAACGCGATTGATGATTTGGCCGGGGAGGATGTCCGTGATGTAGATGGACTCCAAGCTTACCAAGGAATTCGCATCGGTGTTGATCAAGTCGCCCGAAGTAATATCCGCGCTGGATGCTTGAACGTTGCCGTTCTTGATGGTGTGCGAAGCCTCGTAGGTGCCTTCTGGACCGTCCAATTCAAAAGGACGATCGGATGGCGTGATGACGACAAAATTGTCCAACGTGCCGCCCCAAGACTGGTCCGTATCAATACCGTCATCGCCGGCGTTCCACACTACTACGTTGGTCACGTTTACGGTTCCACCAAACCATTCGATGCCGTCGTCTTGGTTGGAGACCACCTCTACGTTTTCGATCGTGGTTCCAGACCCTACACCACCTAAGGTCAAGCCGTTGATTTCATTGCCAGATCCGATGTTGGCACCACCGTGACGGATAGACACGTAGGTGATTACACCTGAGTTGTCTGCATCATCCGAGCCGCCATACAGGCCGTTGGCATCTGAAGTAGGAATGCCTTCAATCTGTACTTCGGATACGTCGCCAGAAGCATTAGAAGCGGAAATTTTAGCATTCCCCAAAACGATGACGCCACCCCAAAGGCCGCTTACCGTGGCATCCAAGTTGGGACTCTTGAAGTCGCCCGTCAACAATTGATCGTGGGTGATTTCATCGGCAACCGATGTGAAAATGATGGGCAAAGAGGCGGTCCCTTCGGCCATCAATTTTGCTCCGCGAGCGATCAACAAAGCCGTTGCGTTGGCACCTGTGCCTGCTTCACCTTTAATGACTGTACCGGGCTGGATGGTCAGGGTTGCGCCAGCGGTAACCGTGATACGTCCGCCCAACTGGTATACGGTGTCTGCGTACCACGTTTCGTTGGCGGTAATGTTTTCAGAGATAATTTTGGTCATGT
>DNWN01000028.1:0-703 GCA_003507115.1 Cryomorphaceae bacterium
GTGATTTGCAACACCGTCCCCCAGTGAAAAGCAGGTAGCTGCGCTTGGGATATGAATCCAGATTGGTCCACCCCGAGCAATCCGGTGAGGCTCATTTCTGCCGCGCGGTATGTTGCCGCGGTAGCCGGGTTGTCGAGGATGGCCGAAGGGTCATTGCCCAAGGACGACAAGGCGCCTCCCGTGGCCATGTAGCGTGCACTCCCTGCCCAGGGACTAGTCATGGCACTGCTGAAATGCCAGAGGCTCTGACCTTGGAGGGCCCATGTGGTCAGGCAGGCCAACCAAAGTCCAACTGCCCTCATCGCCCGCCGCGTCCTCCGGTGGAACGACTCGGAGCGGGACTGCTGGATCGAACCGGCGCCGAAAAGCTGCGGCTCGGAGTGGCTCGGCTGGGCTCCGAGAAGCTACGCTCGCTGGAACGTTGGGGTTCTTGGCGCTGGGGAGGGCTGTAGCTGCGCTGAGCGGGTTCCGAACGTGGGGCGGTTCGGCGCGTCTCCGTTTCGGGACGGCGCGTAGTCGGGCGCTGTGCTTCAGGCTGGCGACCTTCCGGTTGACGAGGTTCCACGCGCTGATGATGATTGGGCTTGTGAATCGTGCCGGTAGTGGTCCGGCCGACTTCATCGCGGCTTGCGTTGCTGCCATGGGTTTCTACGCTGCGAATGGGCATACTCCGAATCTGCTCCGGGGTCATGTGATCGCCACG
>DNWN01000028.1:779-4123 GCA_003507115.1 Cryomorphaceae bacterium
ACACGTGGGCGGCGTGTGTGGGGTCCCCCGCTGATGTTCATCCGCCGCATGGAAATATTGCTGTTCACTGGATTTGGGGCGCTTCCTCCCGTGGTCGGGGTTGTTCCGGTCATACCACCCCATGGATTGAATCCTCCGTAGCCGTATCCATTATACCCATATCCCCCATACCCATATGGACTTCCAAATCCATAGGGGTTTCCGTACCCGTACCCCGGGTATCCCCAACCACCCATGGCGTAGGGGTTGTAAAATGGGTCGTTCCAAGGGCTGTTGTAGGGAGAGCCAAATCCACCAAAAGGCATGAATCCCGGGGG
Source organism: Cryomorphaceae bacterium (assembly GCA_003507115.1). Taxonomy (GTDB): domain Bacteria; phylum Bacteroidota; class Bacteroidia; order Flavobacteriales; family Schleiferiaceae; genus TMED14. The sequence continues at coordinate 1,097 of DNWN01000028.1, forward strand.
ACACATGTAGGGGCTGTTGTAGCCATAGTAGAAGGAGGGGTAGTACTGAAATTGCGGGTAGTTCCACCGACGATACCGTGGGCGATACGAGAAGTAGGGACTCGCATAGGGGCCGTTAAACGTATAGAAGGCATCCTCGTATCCGTCTTCGTAGCCATCGTTGTATCCGTCGTCCCCGTAGTAGGCGTACCCTTGAGACGAAGCGCGTGAACCCCCGTTGGAATACCCATATCCACCGGACTCGGGATAGGGGTCCCAAGAGTAGATGCCATCATCATACTCGGCGAGGCTGCGTCGGTCGATGGAGGTGCATGCACCTAGGGCGACCAAAGCAAAAAGGGATAAAAAGGAGTAGCGCATTCCGAAGTACCTTTGGGGTTATACTCGGTATCAAAGTACAAATCCCATACCATTCTCTATGGCCAAGAATCTTACGACGCGCGAAAAGGACTACAGCCGCTGGTACAATGATCTTGTTGTTCAGGCCGATTTGGCCGATAATTCCGGTGTTCGCGGTTGCATGGTTATCAAGCCTCATGGCTATGCTATTTGGGAAAAAATTCAAGCGGAACTGGATTTTCGCTTCAAGGAAACGGGCCACGTAAATGCGTACTTCCCCCTCTTTATTCCCAAAAGCTATTTCTCTAAGGAGGCCGCTCACGTAGACGGCTTTGCGAAAGAATGTGCGGTGGTAACCCACTACCGCCTCAAGAATAATCCCGACGGCCCCGGTATCATTGTGGATGAAGATGCCAAGCTCGAAGAAGAATTAATCGTCCGCCCTACCTCCGAAACCATTATTTGGGATACCTACCGAAATTGGGTGCAGTCCTACCGCGATTTGCCCATCTTGGTGAATCAATGGGCCAATGTGGTTCGCTGGGAGATGCGGACGCGCTTGTTTCTTCGAACCACGGAGTTCCTCTGGCAAGAGGGCCATACGGCCCATGCAACAGAAGCGGAAGCCGTGGCCGAAGCGGTCCAAATGCTCCATGTGTACGGCGATTTTGTCGAAGAGCACATGGCTATTCCGGTCATTCGGGGCGTAAAGTCTGCGAATGAACGCTTTGCTGGGGCTCTAGAAACGTATTGCATTGAGGCTCTCATGCAAGACGGCAAGGCCCTTCAAGCAGGCACTTCGCATTTCCTGGGGCAGAACTTTGCCAAAGCATTCGATGTCAAATTCCAAGACAAGGACGGGGAAGTCAAGTACGTTTGGGCCACGTCCTGGGGGGTTTCCACCCGCCTCATGGGCGCACTCATCATGACGCATTCGGACGACCATGGACTGGTGCTTCCTCCCAAATTGGCTCCGATCCAAGTGGTCATTGTGCCCATCTACCGGGGTGAAGAGGAGCTGGAGGCCATCAATGCTGTGGCCCAGGAGCTGGTCGCAGACTTCAAAAAGCGCGGGATCCGCGTGAAGTATGACAACCGGGATACCTACAAGCCCGGATGGAAGTTCAATGAATATGAGCTCAAAGGTGTGCCAGTGCGCATCGCCATCGGGCCCAAAGACCTCGAGAAAGGCACGGCTGAGGTAGCGCGCCGCGACACCTTAACCAAGTCCTTCCTCCCCATGGAAGGCCTGGTCCAAGCGGTGGAGAACATGTTGGACACCGTCCAAGTTGAACTCTTTGAGCGCGCGAAAGCGCACCGAGACCGCAACATCCATCTCGCGAATAGCTGGGACGAGTTTACGGCCGCGCTGGATCGTGGAGGCTTTGTTTCGGCGCATTGGGACGGCACCCCCGAAACAGAGGACCAGATTAAGGACAAGACCAAAGCGACGATTCGTTGCATTCCCTTGGACAACCCGCAAGAAGATGGCCAATGCATCCTGACAGGACGCCCTTCGACGCAGCGTGTTTTATTTGCTCGCGCCTACTAAGCCATGAGCCGTAAGGGAGATATTCTGCACGTGCTGGCGACCAAGTCCAGCAACAAGCAGCTGGTGCATCGAAATGCACTGGCCGTCTTTGCGGATTTGAAAGTTTTGCTTCGTGAGACCGCGGCGGAACTAAACAGCCAGATTTGCGCGATCGACCATTCCGTGGTCGTCGAATTTGTGGACCGCGGCGAGTATGAAGTGGAAATCCGCTTTTCCGGGGATTCCCTCATCTTTCAGGTCCACTCCAACGCCTTTGCCTTGCCTGAAAAGCATCCATTGCGCCAAACCCCCTACGTTCAAGCCGATGAGAAGCGAGCCTTCTTTGGTTTGATCCATGTGTACAACTTCCTATCGGACTCCTTCAAGATGCGCCGAATGAATGACGCAGGGATGTTACTCAGCCGCTTTTTTGTCAATGGCGAGGGGCATTATATGGCGGAAGGGCTAGGTCGTTTAGGAATGCCCTTGACGGAAACTCCCATCACCCCCGAAGTCATGCAAACTTGGGTGGAGCACGCCATGCTCCAAGCGATGGATATGGATCTGGTGGTCGCGCCCTTCAATGAAATTCATGAGATCTCGGTTATGGAACTTGAAGGACTCCGCGAGGAGCTTCGTCAACGCACAAGTAAGCGCTTGGGATACCGCCCTACGGGAGGCCGTTAGCCCTTGAATTTATGAGAAAATTATCCTTTTTGACGAATGAAGAATTGGAAAATTGTCATACATTTGCACTCCCAAAACCTATTGGCCCGTTCGTCTAGCGGTTTANNTTCGAATCCCGTACGGGTCACAAATTTTGAACAAAAGAAAAAAAATATTGATTTAAGTTATTATGGCGAATCATAAATCCTCCCTCAAGCGCATCCGCCAGACGCAGAAAAAGCGTTTGCACAATCGTTTCTACCACAAAACGACTCGGAATGCCGTTCGAATTCTGCGCACCCTTACGGACGCGAAAGAAGCAGTGACTCAACTTCCATTGGTGAGCGCTATGTTGGACAAACTAGCGAAACGCAACATCATTCACAAGAACAAGGCTTCTAACTTGAAGTCAAGCTTGGCGAAGCACGTAAACGGATTGTCTTAATTAGACATCTGATTTGGTCAAGAAAAGCCGCCCTCGGGCGGCTTTT
>DNWN01000058.1:0-13014 GCA_003507115.1 Cryomorphaceae bacterium
GCAGCCCGAGCTTCCTAGCCCTTCAACGGCAAACTAAACACGAATTCCGTTCCTATTTCGGTGCTTTCCTCGACCCAAATGCGGCCCTGGAAGCTCTCAACGATAGTCTTTACAATCGCGAGGCCCAAGCCTGTTCCGCGCGATTTGGTGGTAAACTTGGGCTCGAATATTTGCTCCCGACGATCATTGGGGATGCCTGTGCCATTGTCGCGCACAAAGAGGTGCGCTTGTCCCTCTTCGACACGCAGCCCAAAGGACACGAGCGGCTTGCGCCCGTCAGGCACAGACTCGAATGCGTTATTGAGTAGGTTGTTTAGCACGCGCAATAGCTGCTCTTCATTGGCGAGTACCGTCCAGTCCCCGTCCCGCGGGATGAGCAAGCTCGCATTTGGATAGGCCACATGACACTCTTTCAAAAGGTTCCGCAAAGAGACGGCCTTCCGATCGTGTGCGGGAAGTCGGGTAAACTGGCTGAAGTCCCCCGCAATTTGGGTCATGGCATCAATTTGGGCCAGCATGCCTTCAGCAAACACCTTAATGGACTCTGGCGTATGCTCGTCGGCATTCATCGCATGCAACTGAGTCATCAAGCGCATCGGGGTCAGCGGATTCTTGATTTCGTGGGCCACTTGCTGCGCCATTTCCTTCCAAGCGCTTTCCTTTTCAGCCAAGGCCAGGGCTTTGGCGTGTTCCTCCGTCATGTCCACCATGCGATTGTATTCCGCGATCAAAGCTCCAATTTCGTCTTTAGAGGCCCATTGAACATGCTTTTTGTCTGCTGTGCTGCGCGTAGAGCGCATGGCATCTCCCACGGCTTCCAGTCCGCGCGTAATGCTGCGGGAGAGCAAATACGCAAAATAGGCAGCCGCCAAGAACAACACGATATTGAGGTAAGCCAAGGCCCGGAAGAAGGCCTCATCTTCCACTGGGAGGGAGCGACCATCCGTGTAAGGGACGACCATGATGGCTAATGGCAGGCCCTCCGCATTCGCAATTTCCGTCGAATAAATCATGATCTCTCGCAGCGTATCCGCAGAGGGGTGGATGGTCAATACCTCATTGCGTTGATTCCGAATACCCTCGGGCAAACGCATGGGAAAGGTGCCGTCATCGGTCAACGCCGGATTGCTTCCGAGTAGCAAGCTGCCGTCCATGGCATAAAGCGCGACGTCCATGCCGTGAATCTCCGCGATAGCACAAAGTTCTGAGCTCAACAGCTCGGGGAGCGCCTCCGTCGAAAGGGGTACCTCCGCTTGGCGTGAAAGTTCGTGGGCAACGTGGGATTCAATGGCCTGTTCCTTGCGTAGCAGGCGATCTCGGTGGTATTCCACTTCTTCCGCACGGAAGTGCAAGCCGCTGACAATCCCGGTCGCGCCAAAGCCCACTAAGACAAGCAAGAGCATGGCGAGAAAAATCCGGGTCCGTAGAGTAATGGTAGGCCAACGCATAGGTCACAAATCTAGCGGCAATAATAACGCCAAAGCGCGGCCGTTGGGCCGCGCTTTGTGCATTTAATCGCTTTTAAGCGTTTATCCGTTCAAGGCTTCCGCGCCTCCAACGATCTCCAAGATCTCGTTGGTGATGGCCGCTTGACGGGCTTTATTGTATTGAAGTTTAAGACCGTCGCGCATGGAGGTCGCGTTGTCTGTGGCTTTGTGCATGGAGGTCATCCGCGCACCGTGTTCGGACGCTTGAGAATCCAACAGCGCTTTGAACACTTGACTCTTGATGCTCGTAGGAATGAGTTCTTCCAACAAGGAAACCTTATTGGGCTCATACAGATAGTCGCCTGCTTGGCCCTCGCTACTTACGGCCGGTTGGACCGGAAGCAACTGCTCCTCTTGCAACAATTGAACAGCCGCATTTTTGAACTGATTGTAAATCATCACCACTTTGTCATAGTGGCCCTGAACATAGCCCTGCATGGCTACTTCGGCTACCCGTCGTGCTCCTTCAAAATGGACTTGGTTCACGACTTCTAGCTCCTCGCCGACCACATTCATGGTCTTCTTCAGGAGATCGCGTGATTTTTTGCCCACCGTAAAGACGGAGACGGTTGCGCCTTGTGCTTCATACGCTTCTGCTACCACCTTGGTGCGCTTAATCACCGAAGAGTTGAACGCGCCACATAGCCCTCGATTGGCCGTCATGGCGATAATCAACACACGCTGAATAGGTCGCTCCTGGGCGTAGGGGTTCTCTGAAGCATCCAACGTAGCCGCGACGTTCCCCATTAGTGCCGTCAGCTTTTGGGCATACGGGCGCATTTGGATGATGGCATCCTGGGAGCGCTTCAGCTTGGCGGCCGAAACCATCTTCATCGCAGACGTAATCTGCATGGTGCTGGACACCGATGCGATGCGATTACGTAGCTCTTTTAGATTGGCCATGAGTACTAGTTTCTACGGATTAGGCGGTAAAGGCGGGCAATACTTCCTTGGCTGCGTTTTCAATGGCAGCGATTTGGTCATCTCCCCAGGCGCCGGCACGCAATGCGTCCAAGACGTCTTGGTGCTTGCTCTCCATGTAGGCGATGAGGCTATTTTCGAAGGCCTTCACTTTCTCCACGGGCACCGCATTCAGCATGCCTTTTGTGCCGATGTAGATGATCGCTACTTGCTTCTCTACGCTCATGGGGTCATTCACCTTCTGCTTCAAGATCTCCACGTTGCGGCGACCCTTGTTGATGACGTTCATGGTGGCGGCGTCCAAATCCGAACCGAACTTGGCGAAGGCTTCCAATTCGCGGTACTGCGCTTGGTCGAGCTTCAAGGTGCCTGCCACCTTCTTCATGGGCTTGATTTGGGCCGAACCCCCTACGCGAGATACCGAGATACCCACGTTAATGGCCGGACGAACGCCCGAGTTGAACAAGTCTGCCTCTAAGAAGATCTGACCGTCCGTGATGGAGATGACGTTGGTGGGAATGTACGCAGAGACGTCACCCGCTTGAGTCTCAATGATCGGCAAGGCCGTCAAGGAACCGCCGCCTTTCACGATGGGCTTCAAGGACTCGGGCAAGTCGTTCATGTTTTTGGCGATGGTGTCGTCCTTGATCACCTTGGCCGCACGCTCGAGCAAGCGGCTGTGTAGGTAGAAGACATCACCAGGGTAGGCCTCACGACCTGGAGGGCGACGAAGCAACAAGGACACCTCGCGGTAGGCCACAGCCTGCTTAGACAAGTCATCATAAATGATCAAGGCAGGGCGTCCCGTGTCACGGAAGTACTCGCCAATGGCGGCTCCGGCAAACGGTGCGTAGAACTGCATGGGAGCGGGATCTGCCGCGTTGGCCGCCACGATCGTGGTGTAGGCCATGGCGCCCTTTTCTTCCAAGTTTTTCGCCAAGGCGGCGACCGTAGACCCTTTCTGACCAATGGCCACATAGATACAGTACACGGGCTCGCCCTTGTCGTAGAATTCTTTTTGGTTGATGATGGTGTCGATGGCCACCGTCGTCTTGCCTGTTTGGCGGTCACCAATGATCAATTCCCGCTGGCCACGGCCGATGGGGATCATGGCGTCGATGGCCTTGATGCCCGTTTGAAGTGGCTCGTTTACAGGTTGGCGGTAAATAACCCCGGGGGCTTTGCGCTCCAACGGCATGTTATAGCGTGTGCCTTCGATGGGGCCTTTTCCGTCGATGGGATTTCCCAAGGTGTCTACCACGCGGCCGAGCATGCCCTCGCCTACTTCGATCGAGGCGATGACGCCCGTGCGCTTCACAGTAGATCCTTCTTTAATGCCTTCGGCGGCGCCCAACAATACGATACCGACATTGTCTTCTTCCAAGTTCAATACAATACCGCGCAGCCCTGTTTCGAACTCCACGAGTTCGCCAGATTGCGCGTTTTCCATGCCGTATGCACGGGCGATACCGTCACCGACTTGCAATACAGTGCCTACTTCTTCAAGCTGAGCATCGGATGCGAAACCGGAAAGTTGTTGGCGCAGGATAGCTGAAATCTCTGCTGGTTTTACGTCTGCCATTTGGTGGGAATTTAAAAGTCCGCGATGTATAAGTTTTTATCAAATTCACGTTCGAGTTTGGCCAAAGAGGAGGCCACGGAGGCATCTACTTGCTGGTCAGCGACCCGAAGCACAAATCCCCCAATAAGTGACTCGTCAATAACCTGCTCTAGCTGAACGTCAGAGGATTCAGGTGTTTTTAACAAGCCCAAAAGCTGGGTGACTTGCTCGGCCGTCAGTGGAGCTGCCGAAGCAACCCTTGCCCGAACGACCTTTTTCTCAGCCAAATACAGGCTGGTATATTTTTCCAATATTCCCTCCAAATGGGCCTCTCGGCCGTGTTTGACCAATAAGGCCAAAAACAAGTCCATCAAAGGGTCTAACTGGTTGGAAAACGCCTTCGTCAACGTTTTCAGTTTTTGTTCAGGCTTGATAACCGGGCTCTTCAAGAACATGCGAAAGTCGCGGCTCTCCTTGAGGACAGCCAACAATGTATCGCTGTTTGCTTTGACCACGTCCAACGACTGGCGTTCACGCGCCAAATCTAACAGGGCCTTTGCGTAGCGGCTTGAAGCGCGCAGAGTGCTCATCGTCTGATTAGTTCAATTTAACGTCCTGCATGGCGCGGTCGACCATGGCCTTTTGTGCTGCGGCATCCTTCAATTCCGCGCGCAAAATGCGTTCGGACATGTCAATCGCCAATTGGGCCACTTGGTTTTTCACCTCGGTCATGGCGGCCATTTTTTCGTTGTTGATTTGGATGCGGGCAGATTCCAACACTTTAGCCGCCTCTTCGGACGCGGCCGTTTTGGCGTCCGCGATAGTCTTGTCACGCAATACGCGGGCCTCTTTCAAAATCTGCTCGCGCTCTTCGCGGGTTTGCTTTAAAAGTTGCTCGTTGTTCGACTGCAATGAGGCCATTTCCGCCTTCGCCGCTTCCGCCGCTTTCAGGGCTAAATCAATCGCTCCTTCGCGATCCTGAACTGCTTTCAAGATCGGCTTCCAAGCAAACTTCGCCAAAAGGAAAAGCAAGAGGAAGAACGTGAGAGTCGTCCAAAAAATGAGGCCAAAGCCCGGTGTTACGATACCCATGGTTTTACGTTTCTGAGGTTTACAAATTCACCAAAAAGGCACGTTTGGCAGGGCTTCCCTGCCAAACGACCTCTGTATGGTGAGATATTAATTACCCAACAACGCGACAACGATGGCGAACAGGCCGGCACCTTCAACGAGGGCAGCGGCAATAATCATGTTCGTTTGAATCTTGCCAGTTGCCTCAGGGTTGCGTGCAATGCCGTCCATCGCGTGACCGCCGATGAGACCAATACCAATGCCAACTCCGATAGCGGCTAAACCTGCTCCAAGTGCTGCAATGCTTCCAGTCATGATAGTTGAATTTTAATTTGAATTAATCGTTAGTGGTGTTCTTCGTGCATAGCGGCTCCAATATATAGCGCCGTTAAAAGGGTAAAGATGTACGCTTGCAAAGCGGCCACCAAAAGCTCCAAAATGGAGATAAACAAGGTCAAAAGAACCGACGCAGGGCTGACCCACACGGTTTCAAAAATGAATACGAGAGAAACCAAGCTGAGGACAATAATGTGTCCCGCGGTGATGTTTGCGAACAAACGAATCATCAAGGAGAAGGGCTTGGTAAAAATGCCGATGAACTCTACAATCGCCAACAGGGGCTTGACCGCCACCGGCAGCCCGGGCATCCAAAAGATGTGGCTCCAATAATGCTTGTTTCCATTGACGTTCGTCACGACAAATGTGACGAGTGCCAGAACCATGGTCACGGCAATGTTCCCCGTCACGTTGGCTCCCCCAGGAAAGAAGGGAATAAGACCCATCAGATTGTTGATCCAGATGAAAAAGAAAATAGTCAAAAGCATCGGCACAAACCGCGCATAATGCGGCCCAATGTTGTTTTTGGCGATGTCATCCCGAACAAAAACCACCAAAGGCTCCACGAAGCCCCTTAGGCCCTTGGGGCTCGAATTGGGATTCTTCTTGTAGCTGCGCGCCGTGGAAAGAAAGAGCCATAGAATGAGGACCGCTCCAAAAAGCAAGGAAGCCACATTCTTGGTGATCGAAATGTCCCACGGGCTTTGGTTCGCCACGGCGTGAGTTTCTTCGTCCATTTCCGCATAAACTCCGTGTGCATTGGCTACGTCGGAGGCGTAATAAATCTTCTCGTGGATATTGACAAACCGCTGACCACCTGCCTCGACAACATGTGTGCCCTCTTGGTCATGGTGGAATGCCGAAGAAGAAAAAACCACCAGCCCTTCTTCCGTGTATAAAATGACCGGCAATGGGATGCTCACTGGGTGGTCATTCCAGTCGAAAAGATGCCACCCATGGCTATCCGCTATGTGGTGCATGATGACCTCGGCAGGGTTGAACGCTTCCTTTACTTCCTCCGCGTGTCCTTCAGCGTGATCTGACGACGAACTCATTCGTTCAGACGCCTCGGAGCCCGTTTCAGATGCTAGAACGGCTGGCCCGGCTAGCAAGAAGAGTCCAAAAAGAATGCGATTTAGTTTAGTCATGGGGGTATGCCAAATGCGCGGCAAAGATACTTCGCACAAATTCCAATTCCTACTTATTCTTAATCCAATTAATAGCCACGATTGATTCGGCAATAAGGACAAAGATGTACGCTGCGACAAACTGCAAGGCGGCACTCCGAAAATCGGGCGCATCGCGCAGAATCAAAGGGAGAATAACGGCGCCCAATCCGAGAATCATTCGAACCACTCCGCCCACAAAATAGATGGGAATGAAGCGCCCCGGCTTTTGGTTTTCGATGGATTGAGCTAGGCCAAAAAGAGCAAATCCTGTCCCCGCCCAATACACGTCACCCACCCAAAATATTCCGTCTTGGTCGAGCACATAGAAAAACATGCCGTGCATCATCGCCCAAAGGGCGTACGTCAAAAGCAGCGAAAAGCCCCAATTTCTCATTTAGCGTCGTTCAAAATTTGTTTTACCACGAGGCCAAGAGCCAAGAGTGTCGATAGCAGAGAACAGACAACGGTCGCCCAGGGAGTTTGGTCGTTTGACCACCTTCCCGCGTCTACATCCAAATAATATCCTCCATAGGTGCCCAAGGCAATGACCAAGCCCATTTGAAAGGCCATTCCTGAATATTTAAGGGCGTTTTTCACCGCGGATTAGGCCGCAGAGGCTTCCTTCTTGGCCACGGTATCTGCCGGGGTTGCGGTCGTTTTGCGATTGGCCATGACGCACGTACCCGTGAATTGGGCCCCGGACTCTACCGCCAATTGACCCGTATTCAAATCCGCTTGAACATTTGCCGATTGGAGCAACGTGGTGAGGCCTTTGATTTCCAATTTTCCCAACACGCGCCCAGCTAATGAGGCCTCTTGTGCCCGAATTTCCCCATCCACCGCGCCTCCAGGTCCCACGACGAGCTTTCCGCCCACCGAAAGATTTCCTTTGACATGGCCATCAATGCGGATATCCCCTGGAGAGTGGATGTTTCCTTGAATTTGTGTTCCTTCCACAATGCGGTTATGCTCCGCAGAAGCGTCGTTGCGTCGAGGTGCGTTGATCATAGCGTGTACATCATTTCCACAAAGCGTTTGTAGCCCGTGAGGTCTTTGTTAGTGTAAAAATGCGCAAAATTTTGCACGGTTATAGGCCAATACACCGGATCATATGGATTTAGGAACTGGGTGACCGCGGAAGCGCGCCGCACTTTGGTCCGATAATCCATGGCTTCCGAGCTGTTTTTAAAGCCGTCAACCGCTACAATCTGGCTGCTTTCATCCAAAGGTAAGAGCCGAATGGACATGGGGCTTCCCGCAAAATACTGCTGGTGGAAGCGCGCTAAGGCGTTCCGCACGTCATTCGAGTTTCCGGACGAGGAGAAAATGATGAGAACTTGGTGCGGGACGGCGAGTGCCTCGGTGTACGGGCTGGACACTCCCGCGGTTTCATCCGCCTCCGACGCGAGTGACATTTTAATGTTCCCGGCCGCGACTGCTTGGGGGGTGTTCGGAAAGCCTTCTTCCACTTCCGTCAACGCCGCAATGAATGCGACGCGTCCCGACTTGCCGCCTGTCGCTTGGGCGTTCAACAAGGCCGCCCTCGGGGCTTCATCTGCATTCCACGTCGTCGATGCATAGACCCCCATGGCCGACGCCCACCGACGCGATTCCACATGGTCTACCATCGCACGGAATTCCCTGGTCGTGGCGATTCCCTTGGGGGCTTCCTCCGCTTCACCGCGAAGAAGGGCCGCGTATCGGGTGTTCGGGTACACTTGAAGCACCCTTTCTTTTTCCGTTTGAGCTTGGACCCCTTCTTCGCGCTGGAGGTAGAGGCGATGCAAGGCGTAGTGAACAAAGGCTTCTTCCTCACAGCCTGGGTGGGCGCCTTGTCCGCATATAACTCGCAAACTGTCTGGCATGCCGCATTCCCCTTCCATGCGCTTCAGGGCGGCAAGAGCTTCATCTAAGTCCCCAATTTGATCTCGATAAATCGCGGCGGCCTCCATGAGCGAACTACAAATCAATTCTTGACAGGAGTCCCGGGCCTCAGCGGTTCGGGGAATTGCCGCCAAATAACTATTTACGTCATAGGCTGGGTCGATGTAGGCCTCTCCCTCCCCCATGGGGTCGTCTGAAGCCGAGGGGCCACCTTGGCTCATTGTTCCCATCGCCCAGGTGCCGGAGGCACTCTGAAGGCGCCAGTTGTCCACGTTGGGCCGCTGGCCCCACTGGGTGTTGAAGCTAGCCATACCGGCGGCACGGGATACGGGATTGTAAAAAATCCAGCCCCCCGCCGCGCTACCCCCAGCCACCGGGCCGGTGGCCGCAATCAAGGCTGATTGGGCGTTTAGCTGTGCATTCAGTGCCGCCCGCTCGGCTGCGCGGATGGCTTGCTGCTCTTGTCTTTTGAGTTGATCCACATAGGCCGTGAATTTCGAACGCAAAAAGGCGTCCGATTTGGTGCCCAATACCATCAGGGAGTCGTTTCGATCAATACTCTGAACTACCGCCATCAAAGCATTCAGACCGTCGCGCCGCTTAGACAGAGATTTCTTTAACACGTGCCCTTCTGGGAGGAGGGCATAGGCCGAATCCAAGTCCACCTGGGCCCGAGCATAGCGTTTGGCTTCAAAGTGCATACCGCCACGATCTGAGTAGGCCATAGCCCAAAGCACCGCTCGGGCGTTTTGGCCCGATCCCACGCAGCGGTCCAAGTAAAATAAGCGATTCTTGTCATCGTCTTGGGCCTCCGCCACCCGCGCCAGGGCGTAGTATATACGATCCTGGTAGGCTGCGTTTTTGGGCTCTTTGAGGAGCTTGAGGAGTTCCGCATAGAGCTTCTGGGGGCGGCCATCGCCATTCAACGTTTTGTGAAGTTGCGCCTCGAGCAGCATATCATAGGTGCCTGGTTGGCCCGAGATACAGCGCTCAAAGGCCTGGCGGGCTAGCAATCGCTCTCCCGCATTTTCATACAGCTGTCCGGCAATGAACGCATAACGAGCCCAGTCCTTCCGGTTTTTGGTTTGTTCCGACGCCCGTCGCAGCAAATCCGCCGCTATCACGGGTTCTTGCTGGCTCAGGTGCCCTTGAGCCCGAAGGACCAAAACTTCGACTTCATATCGATCCGGAATTCCGATGCGCTCCAGTTCGTCCAAGGCTGTCAGGGTCGCTGGACCATTCCCTTGACGCGCTTGGATCAGAATTCGATGCAACTCAGATTGGTAAAAAAGGTGCGCCTCTCCGGAGGCAAACCAGCGATCGGGATTCCAAATCGGGATAGGTTTGGCCCGGCGATCCGTATTTCGAGAAACAATGGCATAGGCCTCCTGTGCCGCCACATCTAGCCCCATTAAAGCCTGGGCGTCCCCCATGAGCACATAGGCATCATAGACCACCCGGTTTCGTTGGTTGCCCCGAAACATCATAGAATGGTCTTGAATGGTCTTCGTAGCCTTTTCAACGGCCCGCTTGAGGTCTGCGGCCGCAGCAGAGCCTTCCTTGGCTTGGCCCCACGGATAGATCGCTAAAACGCGGTCATACACGTCCACATGCTCATTCTGCAAACTTTTGAGGGCCTCATCAAATGCTTCCTGACCATTAAAGAGGGGGTTGAACCGCGACGTCATTTGATGGTACGTCCGGTTGATGGCCCGGTCTTTGGTCCGGCTACAAGACCATCCTACCAGGACCATACTCGCCCAGAGCATGATTCGGAAAATGTGGGAGGGGAGGGCTACCTTCATGGACATATTGGGGTCGGAAACATCTAACGACTCGGCCCCAAAGTTATTTCATGGAGATGGGCCACGCGGACCCAATATCTTTGTAACGCATGGAAAAAAAGGAGAAACAACCGAAGCGATGGCACAAACTGCTCCGGAAGTACCGCGTGGTACTCCTGGATGAGGCGTCTTTTGAGGAACGTTTTTCCATGGTGCTGAGCCGATTCAATGTCTTTATTACCGTGGGAACAACCGCGGTTGTCCTCATCGTGAGCACCATCCTCTTGATTGCCTACACGCCGCTGCGTGAATACATTCCCGGCTATGCCAGCACCTACTTGCGCCGATCCGCCATCGCCTTGGACAATGAATCAGATTCCTTAACCGCCCAAGTTGCCTATCAGGAGGCCTTCATTCGGCGCCTCCAAGCCGTGTTGGATGGCACCTTGCCTGGAGATTCTCTGGGCAGCGCTTCGGCCATTCCGGAGGGCTGGAGTCCCGAAAAACTGAAGCCCACGGACAGAGAATTAGCCTTGCGTCAAGCGGTCGCTGAAATGGAAGCCCAAGGAAAGGGAACGATAGATCCCGACAAGGATTTGCTTCGTCCTACCCCAGGAGAAGTCCTTACGCGTCAACGCATTGTTCGGCGCGAATTTGGTATTGCCCTAGGTGGTCAAGAAGGAGACCCTGTGGTTTCCATGAAAGACGGGACCGTCTTGTCGGTGGAGGGCACTCCTTCATTGGGTTTTGTCGTCTTGGTTCAACATTCCGGTGGGGGAGTGGGTCGATATGGCAACCTGGGTAAGGCCACCAAACGCGCCGGCGACTATCTCAAACAAGGGGATGTTTTGGGAACGCTAGGAGAAGCTCCAGAAGGGGAAGCCTCCTTCGTGACCGTTCAATATTGGTTGGGAGGAGAGTCCCTCAACCTAGAAAAGCTATTAGGTCTCTAACCCGCTATGGCCACACTGAAAGAGCTCGGCGCCCGCATATGGGCCAACATCGCCGCTCGGGAAACCGCTCGCTGGGCTGCCAAGCCCGTCGAAACCCAAGAAAAAGTATTTCAAAAGCTCATTGCCCGAGCCAAGGACACGGCTTTTGGTCGTGACCACGACTTTGCGAACATTCGGACCATGAAAGACTTTCAGGCCCGAGTCCCCGTGCGAGACTACGAAGAACTGCGTCCCTACATGGACCGCGTCGTGGCAGGAGAATCGGATGTGCTCTGGCCTGGAAAGCCCACCTACTTCGCGAAAACGAGTGGTACCACCTCGGGCGCCAAGTATATCCCTCTGACCAAAGAGTCTGTCCCCACCCAAATTAAATCCGCCCGAAATGCCTTGTTGGCACACATCCGAAACACGGGGCGCTCGGGCTTCTTGAACGGCAAAATGATCTTTCTTCAAGGGAGCCCCGAACTCGAAAGCAAAAATGGCATCCCCACGGGGCGGCTTTCAGGCATCACGGCCCACTTTGTTCCCTCCTACTTGCTTAAAAACCGCATGCCCTCTTGGGAAGTAAACTGTATCGAAGATTGGGAACGCAAAGTAGATGCGATTGTGGAAGAAACTCACATGGCAGATATGACCGTCATTAGCGGCATCCCGCCGTGGGTTCAAATGTATTTTGAGCGCTTGATGGCTAAGACGGGCAAGGCCACGATGGCCGAAGTCTTTCCCCATTTTGACCTTTTTGTAACGGGCGGTGTTTCTTTTGAGCCCTACAAAGCACGCTTTGCGGAGCTCTTTGGTCGGGACATCCCCATTTTAGAAACCTACCCGGCGTCTGAGGGCTTTTTTGCCTACCAAGACCAAAAAGAGAGCAAAGACCTTTTGCTTCTCTTAGACAACGCCATGTTTTATGAATTTATTCCGGCCGACCAGTATTTTGAGCAAAGTCCTCCGCGGCTAACCATCGGCGAAGTGGAGATCGGGGTCAACTATGCTCTGGTGCTCAACACCAACGCCGGCCTCTGGGGATACAGCATTGGTGACACGATTCAATTTGTGTCCACCTCCCCCTACCGCATCCGCGTTTCGGGCCGAATCAAACACTACATCTCCGCCTTTGGAGAGCACGTCATTGGTTCCGAGGTGGAATATGCGATGGAACAAGCCGTGCAAGCCCATGGCGGCCAAGTCCGCGAATTCACCGTCGCTCCGCAAGTCACCCCCACGGAGGGCGGGTTGCCTTACCACGAGTGGCTAGTTGAATTTGATGTGGCTCCGAAGGACCTTGTCGGATTTGCCCACGCTTTGGATGCCGCCATGCGCAAAAAGAATGTGTACTACGATGATTTGATCGATGGAGGCATCTTGCGAACGTGCGTGGTACGAAATCTTCCGCCCGAATCTTTTATACGCTACATGAAGTCTGAAGGCAAATTAGGCGGCCAAAACAAGGTTCCACGTCTGATGAACGACCGCAAAATCGCGGACGCCTTGATGGCCTACTTAGAGGCCTAATTTCCCGTCGTCCGGGGTGTAGCCCATGTCTTGTTCGGAGGGCGCGTGAGACGCGGCCACCGCCAAGCGATCGCAGCGTTCGTTTTCTGGATGTTCATTGTGGCCTTTGATCCAGGTATACTCTACGCGGTGAGGCTCCATAGCTTTTAACAGGCGCTTCCAGAGGTCGGGGTTCTTGACTTTGGCCCAGCCTCGGCGCTTCCAATTGCCAATCCAGTTCTTTTGAAATGCGTCCACCACATATTTGCTGTCCGACACCACCGTCACTTCACAGCCTGCGACTTTTAACGCCTCCAGGCCCACAATGACCGCCAACAATTCCATCCGGTTGTTGGT
>DNWN01000058.1:13021-26811 GCA_003507115.1 Cryomorphaceae bacterium
GCCCCATAGCCCCCGGGGCCAGGATTGCCTTTGGCGGCGCCATCGGTATATAATTCTACGCGGGGCATTGGTCGGGGCGAGGTAGGGGTTGGTTCAATAGCAAGGCTTCCACCACACGAGGGAGGGCCCAGTGTTCAGCCCGTAAGATACGAGCCTGTAGGTCCTCTGGGCCATCTTGGGGGGCCACAGGGACTCGACATTGGAAGAGCGCCCGACCCTCGTCGTAGCGCTCGGACACCTCGTGGACGGTGAGGCCCGACTCCGCATCCCCGGCTGCCAATACAGCACGATGGATATGAAGGCCGTACATGCCCGGACCCCCGTGCTTGGGCAGCAGGGCGGGATGCACATTCCAGATTCGGTGCGGAAAGGCTCGAATCCATTGGGCAGGAATCAATTTGAGATACCCCGCACAGACCACTGCGGAGATCCCCGCGGCCTTCCATTGATCGATTACGCGATCGTCCTCGGCGCCGGGCGCGAAAACATGCACCGGCACGGACAAATTGCGGCTCAAAACACCCGCTTTCGGAGAATTTGTCCAAATTCCTTCGATGCGGCAAAATTTATGTGCCGTAAAATATTCGACCATTGCTGCCGCATTGCTGCCGCTTCCGGAGGCCAAAACAGCCAGTGAAATAAGGGGTTGAGGGGACTCCGAGGTCATGCCGTCAAAGGTAGTTCATGGGGGTAAATCCGACCGGCTCTGAACGAAATGTATTGTACTAAATGCCGGTATGGCGTTTCTTTGCACCGATTCAACCAATCTAAACTCACTGTTATGTCGGATATCGCATCCCGCGTTAAGGCCATTATCGTCGACAAGCTCGGCGTTTCTGAAGCCGAAGTCACTGCCGAAGCATCATTCACCAACGATTTAGGTGCTGATTCTCTAGACACCGTAGAATTAATTATGGAATTCGATATCCAAATTCCAGATGACCAAGCCGAAAACATTGCTACGGTAGGTCAGGCTGTTTCGTACATCGAAGCCGCAAAAGCCTAATCATCCTTGGGGTGGAACTTAAGCGTGTAGTCGTTACAGGTATCGGGGCATTGACCCCGATTGGTAATAACGCCAAAGAATTTTGGGACGGCCTGCTCGAAGGAAAGAGTGGTGCCGCTCCCATTACTCGTTTTGACACCACCAAGTTCAAAACCCAATTTGCTTGCGAGATTAAGAATCTTCAGGTAGAGGACTTTATCGATCGCAAAGAACTCCGCCGCATGGACCGATGCACGCATCTAGGTCTCATTGCGGCCGATGAAGCCATTCAAGATTCGGGAATTGCAGAATCCGAAACGTCCAAGGACCGCATTGGCGTCATTTGGGGTTCCGGCATTGGGGGAATTGACACCTTTTTTGAGGAGGCGACCAGTTTCGTTGCAAGCGAGGGTGCGCCTCGCTTCAATCCCTTCTTCATCCCCAAAATGATTGCCGACATCTGCGGCGGTCATGTCTCTATGAAATACGGGTTCCGTGGCCCGAACTACACGACCGTTTCGGCCTGCGCCTCCTCTACAAACGCCATCATTGATGCCTTGATGTTGCTTCGCCTCGGCAAAGCAGATGTCATTGTTTGTGGTGGCTCCGAAGCAGCCATCGGCCCAGGCGGCATTGGCGGATTTAATGCCATGCATGCCCTATCGACCCGAAACGAAGATCCCACCACGGCCTCCCGCCCATTTGACAAAGACCGCGACGGTTTTGTCATGGGAGAGGGCGCTGCCTGCATGGTGCTCGAGTCCTACGACCACGCCGTAGCGCGCGGTGCCAAAATTTACGCGGAGCTCGCTGGCGGAGGCTTGTCTGCCGACGCACACCATTTAACAGCTCCCCACCCCGAAGGATTGGGTGCCTTGAATGTGATGCGCAATTGCTTGGAGGATGCCGGCTTGCGTCCGGAAGATGTCGACTATGTCAACGTTCACGGCACATCAACCCCCCTGGGCGATATCGCGGAAACCAAAGCCATCCAGGGAGTTTTTGGAGAGCACGCGTACAGACTGAACATCAGTTCCACCAAATCCATGACGGGTCATTTACTCGGGGCCGCAGGGGCCGCCGAAGCTTTAGTCGCCTGCTTGAGCGTGGTTCACGACATCGTGCCGCCCACAATCAATCACTTCACAGACGACCCTGAATTAGACGACAAGCTGAATTTCACCTTTAACGTAGCCCAAAAACGCATCGTCCGCGCCGCCCTGTCAAATACCTTCGGATTTGGTGGCCACAATGCTTCGGTGTTATTTAAGAAGGTGGTTTAATTTATGCTTCGCACCCTTCTTTCCTACTTCAAAACGGTTCCTGCCGAATCCAAAGAATTACTTGCCGCTATTCGGGGAATGACCGGTGTGCGTCCCTACGATCCGAACATTTATCTCGCCGCCTTCCGCCGAAAGGTGGATGACCAAAGCCAAAAAAACGCGAATATGCGCTATGAACGCTTGGAGTATCTAGGCGATGCGGTATTGGGCGTTCTCATGGCGGAGTATCTCTATGACAAATATCCCAATGGGGATGAGGGATATCTCACGAGTATGCGCTCGAAAGTTGTCTCCCGTAAAGCGCTGAATCGCATCGCTGTAAAAATGGGCATTCCCGATTGGATGCAACATTCCACGCGTGGGAGACGAATTGGAACCACTTCCGTCCCGGGCAATACGCTGGAGGCTCTGGTGGGTGCTGTATATGTGGATCGTGGGTGGAACGACACGAAAATTTTCGTCCACAAGCACTTGTTAGACGCGCATGTCAACTTTAACCGCGTCGAAAAAGAGGTTATTTCCTACAAAAGTCTTTTGATTGAGTGGGTCCAACGCCAGAAAAAGACGTTCGAATTTGTCGTCCTCGACGAAAATGGATCCCAACATCGAAATCGTTTTACGATGAGCGTTTCCGTCGATGGAGAGGTTCAAGGCGAGGGATCGGGACAATCTAAAAAAGCCGCGGAAGAAGCCGCTTCACGTGCCGCTTGCCAGGCCTTAAATCTTGGACGCCGTGAGCCGTCTCGTTCTCGACGACGTCGATGAGGGAACACCTCCGAGTCTCTTGGGGCTCAGCACATCGCTGAGCGACCCTACGCTTGTTTTCTTTTTGAATCAAACCCTCTCCTGGTCCCTGCGGCGGGTGGAAGACCTGTCGTGCGTTCAAGCTCCTTTGCGCTCTCGGCACGCGCTCTATCGAGGGGCTGTAGGCGCCCAAGAACAGGCTTTGTTTTGGAATACTCCAGAAGAGACAGCCTGGCTCGCTGGACACGCTCCCTCCTCTTCCGGCCTGTTTTCAGGAGAAGACACGGCGCCCCCAAGGCGTCCATTCCTACAAAAACCCCCGAGAATTCATGCCGTCCTCATCCTGGATCCGCCGCTATCTCCCGGGGAAATGGTAAATTTGCAGCGGCAGATTGCACTGATATCAGGCGTGGTCGGTCAGAATGTCCTCCCTTGGTCTACCCTTCGTGTTCGAGATCATTTTCTCTTAGAACCACTGAACAAAGCATAAAGCGTACACCGCTATGAAACGAACGAAAATTGTCGCCACCCTGGGGCCCGCCTCTTCCGAACTGCATGTTTTGGAAGCCATGTTGCATGCCGGTGTCAATGTGTTTCGGGTAAACTTTTCTCATGGAGATCATGCGCAGCATCGCACCACAATTCGCAACATCCGAGAGATATTAGATCGAACTGGATTGCATGCCGCCATTTTAGCTGATTTACAAGGCCCCAAGCTTCGAGTTGGCCATGTGGAAGAGGGCGCTATGGTTGCGCCGGGTGACCGCATCGTCTTCACCAACGAAGCCTGCGAAGGAACCAAGGAGCGCGTATACATGACCTACACGCAGTTTCCCAAAGACGTAAACCCCGGAGAAATCATCTTGCTTGATGATGGTAAATTGATGATGCGTGTGGTTTCAACCAACCGCAAAAATGAAGTCGTCGCAGAAGTGGTTCAAGGAGGGGCGCTTTTGTCTAAAAAGGGAGTTAATCTTCCAAACACCCGCGTCTCTTTACCTTGTTTAACAGAAAAAGACTTGGCCGACCTCGAGGTTGCTTTAGAGGAAAATGCCGATTGGATTGGATTAAGCTTTGTGCGTAGCGCTCAAGACATTAAAGAGCTCCGAGCCATCTTGAAAAAGAAAAAATCCAACGCAGGAATTATCGCAAAAATTGAAAAGCCCGAAGCGGTTTCGGATATAGAACGCATCTTGGACGCCACGGACGGCGTAATGGTCGCTCGGGGAGACCTCGGAGTGGAGGTGCCCATGGAAAGCGTGCCCTTGATCCAGAAAATGATTATCGCCAAAGCCGTTGAACGCGCCAAGCCCGTCATCGTTGCGACTCAAATGATGGAGAGCATGATTGACAGCATGACACCCAGCCGAGCTGAAGTCAATGATGTGGCCAATGCCGTGTTAGATGGTGCGGACGCCGTGATGCTTTCTGGCGAAACCTCCGTGGGGAAGTTTCCCGTTGAGGTCGTCGCAACCATGGCCAAGATTGTTCTCGTCGCAGAAACCTCAGGGATTAATCACATCAAGGAACGCAAGCCCAAAAAAGGAGATGAGCGATTTGTGAATAATGCCATTTGCTTTCAAGCCGCCAAAATGGCGAATCTTGTTGGGGCAAAAGGCATTTGTACCATGACCTTCTCTGGGTATTCTGCCCAGTTAATTTCCTCCTTCCGCCCAAAGAGCAGCATCTACGCGTTCACCTCCAACCGCGCCATTTTGAATAAAGTGAGCTTGTACTGGGGGGTATGCGGCTATTTCTACGACGGCCTAGAGTCCACTGATCAAACGATGGCCGACATAGCCGCCCGGCTCCGAAATGATGGCGTTGTGGTCGATGGAGATTACATCATTCAATTAGCAAGCATGCCCATCCTGAAGAAGGGCACGACCAACACGATGCGTATCAAGCGCGTCGGAGAATAAGGTCTTTTGCGCTTTTAAGCGCTTTTTACATCGCCCCAGAGAAGAGGCTGAGGAAGCGCACATTATTCTCATAAAAGGCCCGTATATCGGGTATTTGGAAGCGCTGCATGGCAATTCGCTCTATGCCCATGCCAAAAGCATACCCGCTGTACACGGTGGGATCAATCCCGCACGAAGTCAGTACCGCGGGGTCCACCATGCCACAGCCCATAATCTCTAGCCAGCCGGTTCCCTTGGTCATGCGATGGTCCACTTCATTTTCTAAGCCCCACCAAATATCCATCTCTGCGGAGGGCTCGGTAAAGGGGAAATAGCTTGGGCGGAGGCGTATTTCCGTTTTTTCGCCAAAAAACGCTCGAGCAAACTCTAAAAGTGTCTGCTTCATGTCCGCGAAAGAGACGTTTTGATCAATGTACAATCCCTCCACTTGGTGGAAAACGCAGTGGGAACGGCTCGAAATCGCTTCATTTCGAAAAACTCGGCCCGGAGCGATAATGCGAATCGGGGGTTTTTGCGTCTCCATGGTCCGCACCTGCACGCTGGACGTGTGGGTTCGAAGGGCCCAATCGGGGTCTTTAGCCAAGAAAAACGTGTCTTGCATGTCGCGCGCAGGATGCTCTAACGGGAAATTTAGGGCCGAAAAATTGTGCCAGTCGTCCTCCATTTCCGGGCCTTGGGCCACCGAAAAGCCCATGCGTTCGAAGATGGAAACAATTTCATTCCGCACTAAAGAGATGGGGTGGTGGGCCCCAGGAAGGGTGCCATACCCCGGGCGACTAAAGTCTTCTTGAGCCATCGTTCGGACGGGCTTCGGGGTGGTCTGGGCGGCGGCTAAAACCGCTTCAGCCTTTGTTTTTAGCGCATTTAGCGCCTGGCCTACCGCCTTCTTTTCTTCGTTTGAAACCGTCTTGAATTCGCCAAACAGCGCCGTCAATATGCCCTTCTTTCCTAGGTATTGGATGCGGAACTTTTCTGCCGCTTCAGGCGTCAAAAGCGTCGTTTGCTCAATCGTACGAATGTGTTTTTCAATGGTTTCCAGCATGGGAAAGGAATCGTTTATATTTGCTCAGCGCAGAGCGCAAAACTATTGCAAACCCGGATGAAGCTCAACAAAACACTCGTTTGGAGTCTAATTTTCTTCGCATTCCTCGGACTGAGCACCAGTTGCGAGGAGGAAGATACGCGTTCTCAGGTTCGCGTTCGCGTCCTAAATCAGGATTCTATCCCTATCCAAAACGCCTTGGTTCGCATGTTTGCGCCGGGCACCAACACGCTATTCACGGATCCAGACACCCAAGGGTCCTATTGGAGGTATTCCGGTTTGGACGGGTGGTGTGAGCCCTCATTCAAGTTTGATGGCGAAGCCTTTTTGGACGTAGAAGCGGCCAAAGGAGGATGGCGTGGATGTAGCTATGTGCACGTCACCAAGGGATCTATCGCAGAAATTATTGTCATGATGAAACCCTACGGCGACTTAAATAACGGATGCCCCCAATGAAACGATTGCTTCTCTCCCTCTTTGTAGCGATGCTCGGCATGACCGCCTGCACGAAAGATGACGCTCCAGTCTATCGATTCTCCGTGGAAGTCACGGATGAAAATGGCGTGCCCATCCAAAACGCCTATGTCCGCGCCACTGCGCCGGTCGTCAACGCTATTCCCGACTTCCAGGGACACACAGGCATTGACGGCATCATGCGAAATGATTCTGGAGATGATGTATTTGAATACCACATGCCGGCCGTTTTGCAAATTACCGCCCAAAAAGGGGACAACCCCCCGGTGGTCTTTGGTTGTGGCTATGTTAAGCTCGAGCCAGACAGCACCGTCGTCATGAAGATTGTCGTGCTTCCATACACGAACGGGTCTGCTGGCTGTTAACTAGCCGCAGATACCTGACCTTTCGCGCCCTCTTCGGAGGGCGTTTTTATTCAAGGGCTCCGTATGCCTTCGTTTCTATGGGTTGTCGTCCCGTGTCATATCCACCCTTGGCCCTCACAATAATGCACTACCGCTTCGCGCATCAGCCGTGCCTGGTGTCCCCCTGGCAGGCTAGGAAGGGCCTCAAGGACTTCGAAATGGGGCCAGCCATCTTCATCTCGACCCACAAATTTGTAATATCCATAGGGCTCTAAGAGTCGACAAATCCCTATGTGAAATACATCCACTTTGTGGTCTTTTCGCAAGGCCTGGTGCGGCATCTGAAGTTCTTGCAGACCAATGGTGAACAATATCCCATCTAGGTCCATGGGGTCCCCAGGAGAAAATCGGGCTGTAAAGAGTTCAACAACTCGTTCCCACTTGTCTTTCAATGGATCGCTCATCCTACCTTTAGTGTGTTGTGAATGTAGTGGACATTTCTTGTTTGGCGTTGGTCGCGTTCTTTGCGGGCCGCGGTATTTGGCGTGGTTTTGTCAACGAGTGGTCTGGGCTCTTGGGATTGGTTATGGGATATTTTGCCATCCAAGCCTATGCGCCACCTGCTGGAGATTGGCTGGCCAATGCCCTTGAGCTCAGCGCTCCAAGCGCCTTATTAATGGCCAAATTCACTCTTTTCCTTGCCGCCTACCTCGGGATAGTCTTGCTTGGAAAGGCTTTGACCAAAGTGCTTAAACTGGTCTGGCTAGGCTGGGTTAACCGCCTTGCGGGCGGGTTGTCCGGACTGGCCAAGGGCGTTGTTTTTTCTGCCCTACTCTTAGCATTTTACCTCCAGGCTATTGTCCCAAAATTTCAGATTTCCGAGCCTTGGACCGGCGACTCCTGGGTATACAGCACCTTGGTTTCCGCAGGCAATGTGTTACTTGATTTGGGCCAAAGCTACCTCGGCGCCTAGCCTTTTCGCCTGTTTTTCCGTTTTACGCAAAGTCCAAAATAGCTTGAATGCCCGGGAGCGTCTTGCCCTCCAAGTATTCCAGCATCGCGCCGCCTCCGGTAGAGATGTAGCTCATTCGGTCGGCTAAACCAAATTGTTCCACGGCAGATACCGAGTCGCCTCCGCCTACCAGGCTAAATAGTCCGCGCTCCGTCGCTTCGGCAATCGCTTCTCCGACTTCCCGCGTTCCGCCTGCAAAGGCTTCCATTTCAAACACACCGAGGGGGCCGTTCCACAAGAGGGTTTTGGCCATTTGAACAACCTCGACGAAGGCCTTTATCGACGCGGGGCCTGCATCCAAGCCCTGCCACGCGTCGGGAATTTCGAAAATGGAACAAATCTGCGTATTTGCGGTGGGCGAAAAATCGTCCGCCGCCAAGACATCGGAAGGAAGGTGCAGCGTCACCCCCTTTTGGTATGCCATCTGCATGATGTCCAGCGCCGTTTGAAGGTGGTCTAGCTCGCAAATACTACGGCCCACTTGTCCGCCCTGCGCTTTAATAAAGGTGAAGCTCATGCCCCCACCTATGATGATGTGGTCCACCCGATCCATGAGGCGCTGTAGAATGTCGATCTTGCTCGAAACCTTGGAGCCGCCCACAATCGCGAGGGTGGGGCGCTCATTGCTCTGAAGAACGCGATTGACGTTCTCTATTTCGGCGGCCATGACATAGCCAAACGCACATTGTCCAGGGAAGTGCTGTGCCACGATGGTGGTACTCGCGTGAGCGCGGTGGGCGGTGCCGAAGGCGTCATTGACATAGCAGTCCCCGTGCTGCGCTAATTGCGCCGCAAAATCCGCATCTCCGCGTTCCTCTCCCGGATAAAAACGCACGTTCTCCAAGAGCAGAATGTCGCCCGGCTCCAGGGCTGAGACGGCAGCGTCCGCCTTGGCGCCGATGGTCTCTTCACAGAAGCCCACAGGGCGCCCTAAATGCACGGCTAACGCCTCCGCGACAGGCCGTAAACTATACTTCAATTCGGGCTCCGCTTTAGGTCGCCCCAAATGAGAGAGAAGAATCACTTTGGCCCCTTGGTCCGCCAAATACCTTATGGTCGGCAAGGTGGCTATAATCCGTTTGTCGTTGGCCACGTGGCCGTCCTCCGTCAAGGGCACGTTAAAATCAACACGTACAAACGCCCGACGTCCCGAAAGGAATAAATTCTCGATTGTTTTCATGGAAAAAGTATGGGACATCAAAGGTAGGTTTCTACCTTCGCTTCGTGCCCGAAATTTTTGACTTTCCCGAGAGCTATCCTGCTAGTCCATGGATCCATCAAGCGGCGTCAGGACACATTCCCCATGCACAACTTATTATCAGCCAAAATGGAGGATTGGCGTGGCCGGCGGTGCAGCGTTACGTTCAATCCTTGGTATGTCACAACGGTGGATGCGGAACATGTGATGGCTGTATTCAGCATCGCCAGCTCGCCCATCCCGATGTACACTATATCTTTCCCGTCGTCGCAAGCGCCAGCGGATCTGGAACGTCGGACTCCTTCCTTGGTGAATTTCGCAACTTTTTGAAATTCAACAAGTTTCCGGTTGTTCGCAATTGGATTGAGGCCTTGGATGGATCCCAAAAAGTAGTGCAGATTTCAGTGAAAGAAGCCAAACGCATGGGCGATCTTCTCAGCTTGACGTCGCACAGTGGGGGATATAAAATTTTGGTCATTTGGCTTCCTGAGCGGCTCCATGAATCGGCCGCCAACAAACTTCTGAAAACCTTGGAAGAGCCGGAGCCTAAAACGATCATTCTCTTAATCAGCCATCAAGAAGATGGCATTCTCGGGACCATTCGTAGTCGATGCCAAACACTGTATCTCCCTCCTTGGGGCCGAACGGAAGTAGAAAGATGGCTCATCGATGAGCGAAAAATAGACCCCAATCAGGCCAAAATCCTTTCCGCCTTAAGCGGTGGAGAGCCGGGTGTGGCACTCGACTTTTTAGAAAACCGTGAGCGCCTCCTGCCGCTTGCAGAGCACTTCGTTGAATGGCTTCGACTGGCCTTTAAAAAAGACCTACCTGGACTACAACAGTGGGTGGACCATCTTGGTGCCTGGAACAGGGAACAACAACGAGATTTCTTGGTTTTTTCGGGCGGCGTTTTATCGCAGCTTGAACGCAAGCGCCATCAGGCCCTGCGGGGTTTTTCATTGGACTGGTTCCCGGAGGTATCCTTTAACGCGGAGGGATTTTCCAAGCTTATGGATCGTCAAAAAGTTTCCTTGATGCATAAAACCCTGGATGATGCCTTCAAGGATGTTGGCCGAAACGTCAATGCGCGTCTTGTTTTCTTCGACGCGAGCCTCCAGCTTATGAAGGCTTTCTAAGTACGTACATCAGGCTGGAGGTGTTCTCTCGGCCTCCCCGTATATTGCTCCAAAATCCTTTCCACGTCGCGGCAATCCAACGCTTAGATCCGTGCTGAAAAGACTCACTGAGTAAGCCCACGTAATATGCATCCAATTGCATGGGACGTATTGATTCGAGCTGCCATCCCGTTTTCGTCGCCAAGCGATTCACGTCCTCTTTCGTAAAATGCCAAAAATGAATGGGCACGTCCCAGGCTGCCCAATGCACCCCATAGTGTTCTGCATCCCACGATTTCGGATTCGGCAGGGCTAGAACCAGAGCAGCGCCCGGCTGAGCTCTCTCATGCAAGACCTTTAATGTGTGAACTGGGTCCGGAAGATGCTCTAAAACATGAAAAAGAGAAATTCCGTCAAATTTTTGCTCGACCGGAAGGTCTTCTATTTTTTCAAAAACAAGCTGATTTATGCGTTTTTCGGCTTGTTTTCGCGCATTTTCGCTGATTTCTACCCCAAAAACGGTCCATTTTTGCTTTTTGGCCTCCTCCAAAAAAACGCCTATTCCACATCCGACGTCCAGCAGGAGGCGAATTTTTGATTTTGAAGGCACTAAGCGATGGAAAAATTTAACTTTTTTCCGCGCGGCATAGCCCCGGAGAAAATGATAGAGTATATCAAAGAGGCCTCGTCCCGCCTCGTTGTGACTTTTATACGCGGGCGAATCGTAATAGCGCCCAATAGTCTCTCCAGACGGACGCGGTGTTGTGCGCATAAAGCCACAGGACGAACAGGCAACAATAGAAAAATCTTCCTGACTGACCATGTGGTCACGAACCACCAGGGTGGAATCGCTTTCCATTGAATGGCACAAGGGGCAGGAGGCTATCTGTTCGAGGTGTTCCACGTGAAACATAATGCGGGGATTAGCGCCCCAAATGAACCATTAAAATTTGGATATCCGCAGGGGAGACACCCGAAATACGGCTTGCTTGACCTAAGGTTTCTGGTTGAATGCGTTGCAATTTCTGCCGGCTCTCCATGCTTAACGCGGTAATGGTATCGAAGGAAAAGGCCGAAGGAATGCGCAAATTCTCGAGGCGCTTCAACTTAAGCACCTGTTCCATTTCCTTCTCGATGTAACCCGCATACTTCATGGAAATTTCGACTTGTTCCCAAACTTCGTCGGCATAAACCGGGACATCCCGAGCCACGTTTTCCAAGATGCCTTCCAGATGTAATTGGGGGCGACTGACCAGTTGGGCTAAGGGGCCCCGCTGCTTCAGGATGGCGGTATCCATGCTTTCTAGATACGCATTGGTCTCCTGGGGCTCCACGCTTTGGGCGGCTAGCCAGGATTCGGCTGAATCAATGTCTGCCATTTTTTGCTCAAAGCGCGCCCATTGGGTGTCCTCAATCAACCCTAGCTCTCGACCAAGCGCAGTTAAGCGACGATCTGCATTGTCTTGGCGGAGCGTGAGTCGAAATTCCGCCCGGCTTGTAAACATGCGATAGGGTTCTTCGGTGCCTTTCGTAATGAGGTCGTCAATCAAAACACCCATGTAGGCTTGGCTGCGATCCAGGGTAAAGGCCTCCTTGCCATTCACTGCCAAATGCGCATTAATGCCCGCCATCAGGCCTTGGCACGCCGCCTCTTCATAGCCTGTGGTACCGTTAATTTGGCCCGCAAAGAAGAGACGGGGGACAATTTTGGTCTCTAAACTATGCGTGAGCTGTGTAGGGGGAAAGTAATCGTATTCCACGGCGTACCCGGGACGGAAAAAGCGCGCATTTTCAAAACCCGGAACTTTGCGCAAGGCGTCGTGCTGCACTTCCTCTGGGAGAGATGTACTAAAACCATTGATGTAGACCTCGACGGTGTCCCATCCTTCGGGTTCGATAAACATTTGATGACTCGTCTTGTCCGCGAAGCGGTTGATTTTATCCTCAATGCTCGGGCAATACCGTGGACCAGAAGATTGAATCGCCCCGTTAAAGAGGGGGCTGCGATCAAAGGATGCGCGCAAGGTATCATGTACATGCTCGCTGGTGTGGGCAATCCAACACGAGCGTTGTTTTGTGAGGGGTTGCGTAGGGGTATAGGAGAATTTCCCGGGTTTTTCATCCCCTTTTTGCTCCTCAAATTGGCGGTAGTCCAAACTACGCCCATCCAAGCGCGGCGGGGTTCCCGTCTTCATCCGTCCAGAGTCAAATCCCATCGCTTGCAGGCATTCTGTAATCCCCTTTGCACTTCCTTCGGAGGAGCGTCCTCCTGCCATTTGTTTCTCCCCAATATGCATCACGCCATTCAAAAAGGTTCCGCTGGTTAAAACAACGGAGCGCCCGGAAACACGATTTCCATTTTGAAGGACCACCCCAGTGACCCCATGGCTATCTGTCAGGACTTCATTGGCGGTACTTTGAACGAAGTGAAGGTTCTCCATTTGCTCGAGCGTCAGGCGCCAGGTCTCTGCAAAACGCCAACGATCTGATTGCACGCGTGGACTCCACATCGCAGGACCTTTGGAACGATTCAGCATGCGGAACTGGATAGCAGTGGTATCACTGATGATTCCACTAAAGCCCCCCAACGCATCGATTTCACGGACAATTTGGCCCTTTGCCACCCCGCCCATCGCGGGATTGCAGCTCATTTGACCAATGGTCTGCATATTCATGGTCACCAGAAGAGTCTTGGATCCCATGCGTGCGGCCGCACATGCCGCCTCACAGCCTGCATGCCCCGCTCCCACTACTATTACATCGTATGTCATTGTTCCACGTGAAACATTCTACCAAGTCATTCCAAAGCGCGCTGCTTCGGCCATGTATTTTTCTTCCAGTTCGCGCATGGTTCGCTTTTCTTTCTCCGTTCCATCCCCGTAACCACACAGGTGCAGGAATCCATGCACATGTACTCTCGCCGCTTCCTGACCGATGGGGACACCCAACTCTTGGGCGTGGTCCGCAATACGCTCCACACTGATCGCTAAATCTCCATGAATTCTATTTCCCCGACAGCGATCAAAGGTGATGATATCCGTATAGTAATCGTGCTGTAAATAACTTCGATTCACCACGAGTAAATCCTCATCGCTGTAATAAGCGATATGCAGCGATCCCCAGGTTTTTCCTTCTTCCCCCGCCACATACTTCAGCCATTCCATGATCTGTGGCTCATGAAACAACCATGGGGTTGGGAAACTTTCCGCAGTGGTCATGTTAGCATCCGGCAATTTTATCGACGCGTCGCTGATGGCGACCTCCTTCAAAGCTCTCATGGATAAATGCTTGGACACAAGCTACAGCCTCATCGGTGGAAATAAACCGTGCCGGTAAGGCTATAACATTGGCATCATTGTGCTGAACAGCTAACGCCGCAATCTCTCGACTCCAACATAAAGCAGAGCGCACAACAGCATGCTTATTGACGCTCATGTTAATGCCATTTCCACTCCCACATATAACAATACCTCGATCCGCACGGCCTTGGACGATATCCCCAGCGACGGCATGCGCGAAATCTGGATAATCCACCGAATCAGGTGTATCGCATCCGTGATTAATTACCTTAATACCTTGATTTTCAAGATATTCTGTTATTATTGCTTTTAATTCAGGACCTGCGTGGTCGTTGCCAATAGATACCGTGGAGATCTTGTTCATAACCTGTT
>DNWN01000154.1 GCA_003507115.1 Cryomorphaceae bacterium
AACCCCCCCAGAAAGTCCCAGGCGAGATAGACAAAACGCCAGGCTTGTGCGACCCGAAATAACCGTGGACTGCGCGGACTCATGGGCGGTAAAGCAATCGAATATTGTCCACTAGAATCGTATCAAGCTTTCCGTTTCCCGCCTTCAAGGATCCCAGAAATATCCTGAAATCCGTCGCGTCGGGAACTCCAGATACCTCGGTCACTAGGTTAATGTAGGCGTGATTCCATGTTTTGGTCGGGTTCAATGTGGCCGTCGGCATTTGGAGAATCTGGCCAGGACGGTATGCTATCACCCCCACGGAAAGGGGGACGGAACAGAGGTAATCCAACTCCACGTAGACATTGGCACTAAACTTGGGCAATACGTAGCGATCCATACTTTGTACTTCAAAACGCGACAATCCCGTATCTAGTATGGCCATTCCGCTGTAAACATTGGTCTCGGAGGCCGGAGCCGGAAAGCGCAACGCCGGATCGGAGGTGAGAATCCATGATGTGTCACTTTGAACGCTAGCCACCATTCGGCGCCCGACAGACTCAAAATTCTCAAGAGGTTCAACCACCAGATTACCCCCTACACCCACAAAGTCATACGATAAAACGCGAGGATTGTTGCCCAGAGGCACGGTGGTGGTCACCCCTCGTTTCAGGGTTGCCGTGGTGCTGTAATCTGTGTAAAACGGGTAAATACCGCGAAAGCTGGCAATTCCGTTGATGTTGATTCCGGCGTAAAGCCGAATCTCCTTGGGGCCCTCTTGATCCATTAGAATCGGTAAGGTCGTTGGAAGGTGGTGGGCGCCGAGATTCACCCCGTCGACTTCAACCCACGCGGTGGTGACTTTGGAACTCGTGTTTCCCCACACCGCCCCAGGCTCGGGGGCCA
Organism: Cryomorphaceae bacterium; assembly: GCA_003507115.1. Lineage (GTDB taxonomy): Bacteria > Bacteroidota > Bacteroidia > Flavobacteriales > Schleiferiaceae > TMED14. The sequence continues at coordinate 886 of DNWN01000154.1, forward strand.
TGGCCAAGGCCGGGATTCGCAGGAAAGCCGGTTCTTCCACCGATTCTTGGTCGCAGCTTGTGATCAATCCCACCAAAGCGAGTCCCCAAAGCCAAATTCGTGTAAAACTTTCCTGCATCGCACAAAGGTAGAGCAGTGACCGCTTTGTAATTTGCAGGACCCGATGCGAAGCGACACCCCCCGACACCAAGGCCAGCGTTTACAGCTTGTTCAGCAACTGCGAGAGCGAGGGATTGCGGATGAACGAGTGTTGGATGCGATGAGTCAGGTCCCTCGGCATTTGTTCTTGGATTCCTCCTTTGAACAATTTGCTTATCGGGATGCGGCTTTTCCCATTCGTGCCCACCAAACGATTTCCCAGCCCTACACCGTGGCCTTCCAGACGGAGGCCCTCCGCTTGGCTCCAGGGTCTAAAGTATTGGAAATCGGCACGGGATCGGGATATCAGGCCGCCGTACTCGCCGCAATGGGCTTTAAAGTCTATACCATCGAACGTCAAAAGGAATTGTTTGACTTTTCTAAAGGCATTTTGCGCGAGCTGGGATATCGGGTGACACAAAAATTTGGAGACGGCTACAAAGGAATGCCGGCTTTTGCCCCCTTTGATGGGATTCTCGTTACCGCCGCTGCCCCGGAGTTGCCCCAAGAATTAATCGCTCAACTGCGTCCGGAGGCGAGACTCATTGTTCCGGTAGGAGACGTTGAACAAGATCAAGTGATGCATGCCGTGTGGCAAGATGTGCACGGAACGCGCCAGGAAGAAGTTCTGGGCCAATTCCGCTTCGTCCCCATGTTAAAAGATGTGGATACAGGCCGTTAAAACTTCGTTTACAGCTCCCGTTGAGTTTCCCGGTCGATGTCGCGTTCCTTTATGGCTGCGCGTTTATCGTGAAGCTTCTTTCCTTTGGCGAGGGCTATTTCCAGTTTTGCCCATCCCCGAGGACTGAAATAAAGTTTCAGAGGAACGACGGTGGTGCCGACATCCTTTAAAGCTTTTTGAATTTTTACCAGTTCGTTCTTCTTAAGCAGCAATTTTCGCTCCCGCAAGGGGAGGTGGTTGCTGTGGGTACCGAGGCGAAATTCAGCAATGTGAAGATTCTTTATCCAAAGTTCCCCGGAATCATGGATATAGCAATAGCTATCTGAAAGATTTCCCTTTCCCTCTCGGAGTGACTTGACCTCTGTACCGTAGAGTTGGAGGCCCGCCGTGAAGAAATCTTCCAGGTGGTACGCAAAACGCGCTCGTCTATTCTGAATAACCGGGTTCACAGCGCAAATCTAACCCTACTTTTGTGGAGTATGCTGTACGATCGTGTTCTCCGCCCTTTGCTTTTTTCACTCCCTGCGGAAAAAGCGCATAATCTCACTATGGTTCAGCTTAGAGCGCTGCAATCCACTTCGGTAGGGCGCTCTTTACTTAGAATGTGGGTCGGACCCGTTGCACAGAACCCAGTACATGCGATGGGGCTCAAATTTTCCCATCCTGTTGGAATCGCGGCCGGCCTGGATAAGAATGCCGAAGCGGTTCGGGGTTTTTTCACATTGGGCTTTAGTCATGTGGAAGTAGGCACCTTGACCCCCCGTCCACAGCCCGGAAACCCCATGCCGCGTTTGTTTCGGTTGCCCTCGGACCAAGCGATTATCAATCGAATGGGCTTCAACAACCGGGGGGCAGAGTCTGCCGCGGAACGCTTGGCGCAGCGCGACCCTGCCTGGGGCATTGTAGGCGGAAACGTCGGCAAAAACAAGGACACCCCGAACGATCAGGCATCAGAGGACTACCTCCGCGCGATGCACGCTCTGGCGGGTACCGTCGATTACTATACCGTCAATATTTCTTCCCCGAATACCCCGGGACTGCGGGATCTTCAGCATGAAACGGCGTTAAAATCCCTACTAGAAGTCGTGGCCAACGAGAATAAACGCTTACAGGGCATTCCATTAGCGGTCAAGATTGCGCCGGATTTGACCAAGGACGAAGTACAAGCCATGGCTCGCATGGCCGCCACGTGCGGCTTCCAAGGCATCATTGCGACCAATACGACCATCGATCGTTCGGGATTGAAAGCAAACCCAAATCATATTGCCGATATAGGGCCTGGAGGCCTTTCGGGGCGTCCTTTAACCTCTCGAAGTACGCAGGTCATTGAATGGATCAAAGAAGCCGTGGGAGACTCTCTGTCGGTCATTGGTGTCGGAGGTGTGTTTTCCGCTCAAGATGTCATCGATAAACGAAATGCGGGTGCAGACCTTGTCCAAGTGTACACAGGATTCGTTTATCAAGGGCCCAGGATGATTCATACCTTGCAACCAGCATGGAAGCGCGATTAATTTGGGTAGAATGCCCTCGGGACGCGATGCAGGGCTATCCTCAGCCCTTTGCCACCAGCGCGAAGGTGGAATACCTCCGCCACGTTTTGGAGGTGGGATATGACACCATTGACATAGGCAGTTTTGTTTCTCCTAAAGCCATTCCTCAGATGGCCGATACCGAGGCCGTGCTCGAAGCCTTGGCCCCGGACAAAGGGCGCAACCGCTTTTTGGTCATTGCAGCGAATCGTCAAGGGGTTAAGGCGGCAGCGGCAAATCCCCATGTGGACATCGTAGGCTACCCTTTTTCCGCTTCCGACACCTTTCAGCAGCGCAACACGCGACGCAGTCAAGCCCAAGCGATGGAAGAACTTATCGACCATGCCGCGGACCTGCGTGCCTCAGGCAAAACCTTGGTCGTCTACATCAGCATGGCCTTTGGAAATCCCTATGGAGATCCCTATTCGGTGGAGGCGGTAGCAGAGTGGGTGCGACAGGTTCAGCAGGCTGTTTCCCCCGAAGCTATTTCATTGAGCGACACCGTAGCCATGGCAACACCGGAAGACATTACCGCATTAGTTGCAGCGTGCCAATCCGCATCCCCCGAAGCTCAATTGGGCTTGCATTTGCACGTGCCTGCGGGATATTCACTGCGATCGGGCCTCGTACAAGCGGGCTGGGCGAGTGGTGTCCGGCGCTTTGATTCCGCTTTACTCGGATTTGGGGGTTGCCCCTTAGCCCAAGACGAGATGTGTGGAAACCTTCCCTCGGAAAGCCTATTGACCTTCGTTCTTTCTCGACGCATTCCTACTCATGTGAATCCTCTCGCATTGGAAGCGGCCCACAACGCGGCGCGGCGACTTTTTCTGTAATTTCGCCACGTACTTGTGTGCCCACTCGGGGCTTAAAAGGGAAACCGGTGAGATTCCGGTGCTGTACCCGCAGCTGTAACCTGCCACTTGACTTTTTGATGATGCCACTGGGAAACTGGGAAGGCCAAAAAGTTGCAGGGAGCCAGAAGACCTGCCTTGAACCATAACCCCGTCAACACCGGGAAGAGTGTTGAAGCGAAATGAAAA
>DNWN01000061.1 GCA_003507115.1 Cryomorphaceae bacterium
TGGCGATAAACCCGCTTGGGGAGATAGGACTCCGAAATCCTTCGGTACGGGTCCCAATCGCGGGATTCGCGGAGATAAAGACTATTGGGAAAAGAAGCAGCAACAGCGCGGCAAGCCCCGGTACAAGACCGCGGAAGAGTTCGCTCCGTCCACGGACGACATGCGTTTGAACCGATTCCTGGCACACGCTGGCATTTGTTCGCGCCGTGACGCCGATGCATTGATTGCGGACGGCATGGTTACGGTCAATGGCAAGATCATCACCGAAATGGGCTTTAAAGTGGGCCCGGGGGATGATGTACGCTATGCTGGCGAGCGCTTGAAGTCCGAACGCAAAGTCTATGTCCTACTCAACAAGCCTAAAGGATTTATTACGACCGTAGACGACGAAAAAGCGCGCAAAACCGTGATGGATTTGGTGGCCAACGCCTGCAAGGAGCGCATCTACCCGGTTGGTCGTTTGGACCGCGGCACGACGGGCGTTCTCTTGTTGACGAATGACGGAGCTATGGCCAAGAAATTGACCCACCCCAGCCATGGTGCCAAGAAAATTTACCAAGTCACCCTTGATAAACCCCTCACCCCTGGCGACATGATCGCCCTCAAGGAAGGATTGGTCCTGGATGACGGCCCTGTGATGGTTGATAAGGCAGAGTTTATTACGCCAGACGATTATTACAATTTGGGCGTTGAACTTCATGTGGGCCGCAACCGCATTGTGCGTCGAATTTTTGAGCACATGGGGTATGAAGTCGTCAAATTAGATCGCACTTCCTTTGCGGGCCTCACGAAAAAGAGCCTGGAGCGCGGCCATTACCGCCTCTTGAACTCGAAAGAGATTTCATTCTTGCAAATGCTGTGATCCGCAAAATCCTCCTTGCCCTCGCCGTACTTCTTGGCCTGGTGATCCTTGGGCTCGGAGGCGTTGTGGCATACTTGCAATCGGATTCGGACAATTTGCGAAATCGCTTGCTTGGGGTGGTCAATGAACCCTTGACTGTTCCGGTTCAAGCGACGGGATTGGAGCTCGATATCTTGGGGCAATTCCCGGACATTTCCTTGCGGCTTGACGATGTCTTCATTGAAGACCCATTGCGGCCGGGTACCGGCGATACGCTGCTTTACTTCGATGAAGTGTATGCGCAATTTGGGCTGTTTAGTGTCTTGCGGGGAGAAACCGTTCTGCGGCGTGTCACGGTCTCCGATGGGGCCCTCAAACTTCGCTGGGAGGCGGATGGCCGAACCAATTTTGACATCCTCCAAGAAGATAGCACCGAATCAACGAGCTACATCGATCTCAAGGGTTTTGCCCTTCTGAATGCACGCATTCACTTGTCGGGCTATGGGGAGAGTCCTTGGGAATTTCCCTTTGTGGCGGAGCGGATCAAACTCACCGGTGTCCTCGATGCCGAACAATTTGATGCCCAAGCCACCTGGGAGCTTCTCATCCCGCGCTGGAACGACCAATCGGTTCGCATCGGGGGATCGACCGAGTTTTATCAAAACAGCGAGGTAGACCAAATTTTGGTGGACAACGGCCACGTGACGATCAACGACTGGGAACTCGACTTGGAGGGGAGCATTCAACAAGGCATGGGCCAATGGACGGCGCGCGCGCAAGATTTGGACATGAGGGACGTGATGGCCCTGTTGCCCAAGGCTTTGGTTCCCGACCCCAGCACCGTCGTTGCGGATGGGACACTGGACTTGACGGTGGTGGCCAGCACTACCCCGGCCGGATCCCGAATCAAAGCGGAAGGCGATTGGAAGCGGGGCAGCCTGAACGCCAGCAAGGGCTGGATTGTCGGCGAAGAGGTCAGCGCACACGTCGTCTTTGACAATGGGCCACAAGCGCGACTAGAATCCGCCACTTTGGACATTTCCAACTTTTCCTTCCGATCTCGGAATTCGACCCTCAGCGGGAGCTTCCGAATGGACAATTTGGTGCACCCTCGTGCGCAAGCCCGTCTGAACATTGAGGGCCAAGAAAACATTTTGGACATCATGCACTGGCTCGAATTTCCCACCTGGGAAGGCAGCCGAGGCAGTGTCCAAGGCCGTATTGGCTGGAAACAAACCTTCCCCTCACTCGATGCGCTGGCTGCCCAGGGCCTGTGGCTCGGGCAATGGTCCGGCTCCCTCGAGGTCCAAAAGGGCCATTTGGTCATCCAAGGGGTGCCGCAACCCACCCAGCTTCCATCGGCCCGTCTTGAACTGCGCGGACAAGATCTCTACATCGCGGAGGCGACCGTTCAAACAGGGAGCACCCAAGCACGCCTTCAGGGCACCGTACATAACTTCCTCAATGACAACCTCTACCACTGCCAGCTGCGTATTACGGGCCGTGAATGGCGCATGGAGGATATTTCGGATTGGGAAATTTGGAACGGAAACTTCACGGGAGAGCCCGATGATGGGGAGGAATTTGCTGACACGTACGACCTCGAATTGGCCGTGGACCGAATGCGCTTCGGCACATTTTCCGCCACCGACGTTTCGGGGCGATTCTCCGGTAAAGGCCTCCATGTCGAATCGGACAACGTTTTCCTGCGCCATTCTGGGGGCAGCCTCGCCGGCCGAGTCGAGTGGTTGCCCTTACCTCAGGACCAGGCACAATTGCTCCTCGATGGCCGCATCCAAAAAGTCGACCTGAAGGCCCTCATGCAATCCATGGACAACTTTGGCCAAACCCAATTGACCGACAAAAACCTCTCTGGCATCTTGGATGCGCAATTCCGCATTTCCGTGCCCTTTGACGCCGACCTGAACGCGCAGTCGGAGGCCCTCCTGGCCACGGTGGATTTTCAAGTCAACAAGGGCCGAATCACCCAGTTTGACCCCCTGTTGGAGCTGTCTCGCTTTGCGGAAGTTGAGGATTTGAAAGATGTGCGCTTCGGCACGGTCCAAAATCAGCTTCGCATCGCCAACGAAATCGTTTTCATTCCGGAAATGACCCTGGAAAACAATGCATTGGTTCTCAAAGTAGCGGGTCAGCACCGCTTTGACAACGTCATGGATTTTACGCTCCAAATGCAGTTGCGCGATCTCGTGGGTGGCAAAAAGACCCCCCGATCCAAAGACCTCGATGCCTTCATCGCGGAAGAATCCACCCGCGGACCGGTCTGGATCCCGATTCACATTTTTGGCCCCGCCGATAACCTCAAGTTTTCCCTGGACCGGAAGGCCCTGACCCAAGACATCAAGTCATCCGTCCAAGATGATTGGAAAAAGCAAGGAGAAGACCTTCGGAACCTCTTTCAGAAGCCTGTTGAGCGCCCACTGGTACCCGAGAAAAAATACCAGTTTGAGTGGGAAGAGGAGCCCGACACAAATCGTTCGTTCAGCCAAAGAGTGCGTTCGTTCAGCGGGCTCTAAAGCTTCGTCAAGGAACTTGTCGCGGGTGATATTTTCTGCTACATTTGGAATATGCGACGTACTCTATTTGCATTGGCTTTCTTGATGTTGGGTTTTGCCGGACAGGCACAAACGAATCCCAACCCCAATAATGAATGCGGTGTTTTCGCCCCCAATGCCTTCACCCCCAACCGCGACAATACCAACGACGAGTTCCGTGTGTTGGTGGCGGAAGCATGTGAGCCCTTGGAGTACCGACTGCGCGTGTTTGACCGCTACGGTCGCCTCGTTTTTGAAAGCATCAACCCGACCGAATCCTGGGATGGCTCCTACAATGGCCGTCAACTCAAGGAGGGGGTCTACCTCTGGCACCTTTTGGCGCTCTACACGGTCCCTAGCGGCCAAGAATCCACTCGTCTTGAAGAAAAAGGCAGCGTGGTCTTAATGCGCTAAACGTTTAGACATCACCATCCAACCGGAGCACTGTCTCCGGTTTTTTTGTGCCCACTATCAAGGAACTTTTCACCCTCCCCTGCGTTTTCCTCCCATGCGCCCGCTCCTCACTTGCCTCCTTTTCCTCTGGTCCGCCAGCCTATTTGGCCAATCGGGCCAAATGGTCTTTGACCTCTCGGCCCCGGAGGTAGAGAAACTCCCCAAAGGTGCCCAATGGATGGTCTCCCTTCACGATGCCAGCGGAACCCTAATCCAGCAATTCCCCTTCCCAGCAAGTGCCTTGAAGCAACGCGTGGTGATTGGCCCTAAAAAAATAGGTACCTACACCGCCTCCTACTACCTCGACCTCAATGGCAATAACGAATTGGACAAAGGGATTTTTGGTCAGCCTTTGGAGCCTTATGCATTTTCCAACGGGGCGCGGAGCATGTTTTCCAAACCGAGCCTAGAAAGCCAACGTTTTCAGTTTTCGGGTCCGCCCATTCGCGTGGAGCTCCTGTATCATTTTGGGGGTTGAGGGCTAGAGGGCTAGAGGGCTAGGCAAAAAAACGGAAGGTTCCTGCGCGCAGCGAAGGTCCGGCGAGAAATTCACGGGTAAAAGAGAATAAACGTTTAAGCAAATAGGCTACAGCGCGAAGCGCGAGCTCTCTAGCTACCTAGCCAACCAGCTTCAGCGCGAAGCGCGTGCTC
>DNWN01000075.1 GCA_003507115.1 Cryomorphaceae bacterium
GATCGCCGGGGCCTCCACATCCAAATAGGGCACATAGATGCGCTCATAGTCCACACAGCCGCGGGCATCTGAAATGTAGAGCTCCACGGTGTCGCCTGAGCAAATACCTGACTCCGTAGAGAGGCCGGGAAGACCATTCCACATGTAGGTATAAGGAGGGACTCCCCCCATGACCGAAGCCGTTAAAGTTTGATCACAGCCTATGCCCTCTGCCGTGACTTCAACATGCAATGCACTGGAATCGGGACTTTGAAGCAGTCCAAACCATGTGGAGTTCCCTCCATTGAGCAGGGCATAAAAACCCGCCGCCCATACTTTCTGGGGGTCGTGGTAAATCGTTTGGAGGCCGAAGTAGTCCCCCCAACGCTCGGGTCCGCTCAGCTTGTTTACCAACCCCTCCCCTTCCTTGATCGTAATGAAATCTGATAAGGTTCCGTCATTGGCGCGGTAAAGGGCAGAGACCCCAGCTTTTTCAGTTGTCGATGCATGGTTGAACGCAATGAGGAGCTCTTCATCGCAGCCTTCATTCCCCATGGCCACCACATTGGGGTAGCCCAGATCGCGAGATGGATGACCAATGACTTGACCATACACGCTGTCCGGGGTCCAGGGATTTGGGATTTGGCCGTAGTAAATCCCGCAGCGGTTTGTCGAAAAATCACGGGTCGTGCTGACCAAATGCACCGACCCATTGCTCAGCTCCATGGCCCCCAGCCAACGGCCATCGTTGGTGGAAAGATGGTAGTTGCTATTGGACGGATCTGCATAGGGCTGCCGGGCATCGGGGGGCACCCCGTAGGGGGTCGTGGCCGGTAGCATCAAGATGTCGTAGGAGTGCGTCCCTCCCACGGCGCTGTCAGCTCGGCGCAAGAAGAAGGTGGTATCATTTTGGGGGGAGAAGTTCCGGTTGGATGCCCACATCGGGGTGCTCACATAGCCATTCCAGCCATTGACCGCGACGAGATTCCGAATCCACTTGCCGTTGTATTGGATGCCGTGGTGCAGCTCGGTCGGTAAGGTGGCCGCACCGGCATAGCCCGCCGCTTTATCCATCTCCCAAATGACCGTGCCGTCAAAGCCCACCTGCCAACTTACCCCTGGGATAATCAGGTTGATGGACATGACCAACTTGTCATCCGTGAAGGCCATGCTCGGGAAATCGCTCCAGCGGTTGTTGTTGAGGGGGTTTCCGGGCAAGGTGTACATGTTCCAACCGTCTGCGGGATCGCTGGTCTGGCTGAAGCAAACCACGATTTGGCTCGTCGTCGGAGTATTGCCCACAAAGAAAAGGAGCACCCATCGGTCTTGGACCGGATCGTAGAGCAAGCGGGGATCGCTGGCGTAGGCCGACGTTTGGAGGCCCGACGCCTGGGTCAAGGACAGAAACTGCTGGGGAAAATGGAAGGTGTCCGTCTTGAGGTCCCAGGCCCAAATGCGGGTATTCACCGCCGCCAACAGGATGCTATCCTTGGAGAAGGCCACCGTGTTGTCGTTGGGGGTGCCGCCCGCCAAAGCGTAGGAGACACCATTAATGGGATAGACCAGCTTCATCCCGAATTCATCCAGCAAAAGCGGATCCTCGGCGGTGGTTTTTAAACTGCGCTGCGCAGGCAACGTGCTGTAATCCGCCACCCCAAAGCGCGCATCTGCGGCGGCTTTGATTTCACGCAAGGCGGCTTGCTTGGAAAAAGCATCGGGGGCTTCCAAATGATGGATTTGCACATCAAATTGAGGTTCGCCACTCCGCAATTCGAAGGTGCGTGTTTTTGGAATGTCCATGGAAATGGGCTGCGCGGAGAGCCCGCTCATCCATCCCCACACGAAGAATATGCCGATCCAGTGTTTCATGCCCCTCTAAGGTACATCACGGCTAGTGGCTATCCGAACCCAAGGCCATTTGCCAGGCCCAGGCATCGCGCATGGATTCATCCAAGGATTTTTTGGCGGTCCAGCCGAGTACGGCACTCGCCCGCTGGGTGTCCGCATAGGCCGCCGTGATGTCCCCCGCACGACGCGGAGCAAAATCCCACGAAAGCGAGGCCCCGGTGGCGCGTTCAAACGCATGGATCACCTCCAAAACGCTCGACCCTTTGCCCGTCCCCAAATTGAAAACTTCCATGGCCTCCTCGTTTTGTTGAGCCAAAAGACGTTCCAAGGCCATAATATGCGCTTGGGCAAGGTCCACTACATGAATGTAGTCGCGGACAGCGGTTCCATCTTCTGTGGGGTAATCGTTGCCGTAGACGCTCAAGGGGCCACGAAGACCTGCTGCACTCTGCGTGATGAAGGGTACCAAGTTTTGGGGAACCCCTAAGGGGAGCTCGCCTATTCGGGCCGAGGCATGCGCCCCAATGGGATTGAAGTAGCGCAGAGCGATGGCACGTAAGCCCCTCGCCACAGCCACTTCGCGAATGATCTCCTCCCCGATTTGCTTGGTGTTGCCATAGGGGGACTCGGCCGCTTTGACCGGCGCATCTTCCGTGATGGGAAGGCGGTCCGCCTGGCCATATACCGTGCAGGACGAACTGAAGATGAAGCCACAGCTTGGATGCTGCGACACGTAGTCCAGCAGATTCATCAGGCTGCCCAGGTTGTTCTGGTAGTACTTCAGGGGCTCTTGAACCGACTCCCCGACCGCTTTGTAGGCCGCAAAGTGGATGATGCCGTCGAGGTGTTGCCCTTCGAGGGCACTGCGGCAGGCGGCGGGGTCGGCGAGGTCGATTTGGAGCCATTCGGGACGTTTGCCCGAAATAGCCTCGATGCCGTCCAGGACGCTCGCCCGCGTATTGCTCAAATTGTCCACCAAGAGGACCTCATAGCCTTGAGCCAGTAATTCCACCGCGGTGTGCGAACCGATGTAACCCAGTCCGCCTGTTACAAGTACCCGTCCTTTCATCCTTTCTGGTAGTCTTTAAAATCGCGGTGTTCCTGCTTGTACAAGATCTCCTCAGGCAAGGCTTTGAATGCCGCATAGGTGCGGGCCAAGCCTTCTGCTCGGTCTACTTGAGGCTCCCAGCCGAGGATGGCTTTGGCCTTGCTGATGTCCGGCTGGCGCTGCGTGGGATCGTCCTTGGGCAATGGCTGGTAGATGATTTTCTGCGTCGTCCCGGTTAGTTGAATGATCTCTTCCGCAAATTGCTGAATAGTGATTTCATCGGGATTACCAATATTGACGGGTTCCCGATAGTCACTCAGGAGCAGACGATAGATGCCCTCCACCAAATCGTCCACGTAGCAAAAACTCCGAGTTTGACTCCCATCTCCAAAAATGGTCAAGTCCTCACCCCGAAGGGCCTGGCCGATGAAGGCAGGTAGCACGCGGCCATCATTGAGGCGCATGCGCGGCCCATAGGTGTTGAAGATGCGAACGATGCGGGTCTCCAAACCGTGGTAGCGGTGGTAGGCCATGGTCATCGCCTCTTGGAAACGCTTGGCTTCGTCGTAGACCCCACGAGGTCCGACGGGATTGACATGGCCCCAATACTCCTCTGTTTGGGGATGCACTTGGGGGTCGCCATAGACCTCCGAGGTGGAGGCGATGAGCATTCGGGCCCCTTTTGCCATGGCCAAGCCCAAACAGTTGTGCGTGCCCAAAGAGCCAACCTTTAGGGTCTGAATGGGAATCTTGAGGTAGTCAATCGGGGAAGCGGGAGAGGCAAAGTGCAACAAGCAGTCCAAAGGACCATCTAGATGAATATGCGCGCTGACATCATGGTGGATGAAGGTGAATTCGGGAAGCGCTTGAAGATGAGCAATGTTGCGCATATCCCCCGTGATGAGGTTGTCCATTCCGACTACTTCGTAGCCCTCTCGGATAAAGCGATCGCACAAATGGGACCCAAGGAAGCCGGCCGCGCCGGTAATGAGGATACGTGGCATTATTTCAGTCCAATTCCACTGTAATTGAACCCGGCGGCACGCAATTCTGCTCCGCTATATATATTTCGTCCGTCAAAGACCACCGGGGCCTTCAATGCGTGCTTCACGCGGTCCCAGTTGGGCACGCGGAATTCGCGCCATTCGGTAATGAGCAACAAGGCATCTGCACCTGTAAGCGCTTCATAGGCATTGACGGCATACTGGATGCGGTCGCCCAATTGGTGCTTGGCTTCTTCCGCAGCGACGGGGTCGTAGGCCGTAACGGTGGCCCCTGCAGCCAGCAATTCGTTGGCAATCACCACCGAAGGCGCTTCCCGCATGTCGTCTGTTTCGGGCTTAAAGCTCAAGCCCCAGAAGGCAAAATGTCTACCCGTCAAGTCATCACCAAAGTGGGCCATAATCTTTCGGACCATGACCAGTTTCTGGTCGTCGTTGACGTCTTCGACGGCTTGGAGGATGCGGAGCTCGTAGCCCTGCTCGCGGCCGGTTCGGACCAAAGCCTTCACATCCTTGGGGAAGCAGGAGCCGCCGTAGCCAATGCCGGGGTAGATGAATTTGGTGCCGATGCGGGGATCGCTGCCGATGCCTTTTCGGACCTGATTGACATCGGCCCCCATGATTTCGCAGAGGTTGGCCATGTCGTTCATGAAGGAAATCTTGGTCGCCAGCATGGCGTTAGCCGCATACTTCGTCATCTCCGCAGAGGGGATGTCCATGAAGAGCACAGGGTGGCCGTTCAGTGTAAAGGGTTTGTAAAGGCGTGTCAATACGTCCTGGGCGCGCTGCGATTCCACCCCACATACGATGCGATCGGGCCTCATAAAATCATCAATGGCTGCCCCTTCTTTCAGGAATTCTGGGTTGGATGCGACGTCAAATGCCAAGTTGCTTCCTCGTGCGTCCAGGGCCGCCCGAAGTGCGCCGCGCACTTTTTCCGCCGTACCTACCGGAACGGTGGACTT
>DNWN01000034.1:0-7800 GCA_003507115.1 Cryomorphaceae bacterium
GCTTGGTAGCTAGAAGGCTTGGTAAAGCAACGGAAAGTCCCGGCGCGCAGCGAAGGTCCACCACAAGGTTTAAGGGTAAAAGAGATGAAACGTTTGAGCGAAAAGGCTTCAGCGCGAAGCGCGTGCTCTCTAGCTCTCTAGCCTCCCGGCGCCCAAATTCCTCCGAATCCCTTCCAATCCCCGGCGGGTTAGGGCGGATTTTCCAAAAACGCGTCCGAAGGTTTCCTCCGTCATTTCGGTCCAATCCTCCGCTGTCCAATCAGGCCATTCATTTGGTGTGAAACGAGGTTCAGTGTGTGATTTGGCATGGCGGTTCCAAGGGCAAACATCCTGGCAGATATCGCAACCAAAAACCCACGGCGAAATAGCCGCTTTATGCGACTCCGGCAAGGCCCCATGGAGCTCAATAGTCATGTGCGAAATGCATCGCGAACTATCCACTACTTCGGGCGAAATAATAGCTCCGGTAGGGCACGCATCTAGGCAGCGTGTGCAGGTGCCGCAATGATCTGCGACAGGAGTGTCCGGGGTAAAATCATAATCCACAATGAGTTCCGCGAGGAAGAAAAAACTCCCCTCGTTCTTGCGCAAGAGCAAGCTATTCTTACCTACCCACCCCAATCCGCTGCGTTGGGCCCATGCGCGCTCCATGACGGGGGCGGAATCCACAAAGCAACGCCCTTCCATCGCTCCAAGGGATTCGCGAAGGCTGTCGAGAAGTTCGAAGAGTTTGTCCTTGACGACCCGGTGGTAGTCTTCGCCATAGGCGTACTTGGCGATGCGCGGTTTTTCGCCATCCGCAAGGTCCTTTTCGGGGAAATAGTTGTAGGCCAAACTAATAACGGATTTGGCACCCGGCACCAACTTTCGGGGATCTAAACGCTTTTCATAGTGGTTTTCCATGTAGGCCATAGACCCATGGTATCCTTTCGCAAGCCAAGCATCTAGCGAAGGGGCTTCTTCGGCCAGGAAGTCGGCGCGAGCTACGCGGCAGGCCTGAAATCCAAGCCGCATTGCGGCCATCTGCAATACCTGCTTGGCCCCTGAAGAGTTCATCCTTGATCAAATAAACCTGTCTGGTTCGGCGCCTTACGCCCTAAATGCACGTAGGCCTTATCCATGGCCACCCGACCTCGGGGTGTGCGCGCGAGATAGCCCTCTTGAATCAAAAAGGGCTCATAAACCTCCTCCAGGGTTTCGGCCTGCTCGGAGACCGCCGTGGCCAATGTGTTTAACCCTACCGGACCGCCTTTGAACTTGTCGATCAAAGCAGACAAGATTTTATTATCCATATCATCCAAGCCGTGTTCATCGACTTCCAGCGCATCCATTCCAAATCGGGCAATGTCGAGATCCACTTTACCTTTCCCCTTGACTTGCGCAAAGTCTCGTAACCGACGCAACAAAGCGTTCGCAATCCGGGGGGTGCCACGGCTACGCCGCGCTACTTCAATCGCCGCGTTCGCATCCACTTCAATATTTAAAATCCCGGACGATCGCTCTACAATGGTGCTGAGCAGCTCCACTTTGTAATATTCCAGTCTCGCCGAGATTCCAAATCGGGCTCGCAAGGGCGCTGTGAGCATCCCAGATCGCGTGGTAGCTCCCACCAGAGTAAACGGTTTGAGGCCGATTTGGACCGACCGCGCCGAGGGCCCACTCTCAATCATAATGTCTATGGAAAAATCCTCCATAGCGGAGTAGAGATATTCTTCCACCACGGGACTCAAGCGATGAATCTCATCAATGAAGAGTACGTCGTTTTCCTCCAGGCTGGTCAGCAAGCCCGCCAAATCTCCTGGCTTGTCCAACACAGGGCCGCTGGTCATGCGCAATTGGCTGCCCAATTCATTGGCGAGGATGTGCGCCAAAGTGGTTTTGCCCAATCCGGGAGGCCCGTGTAGAAGAACGTGGTCCATGGCCTCGCCCCGTTGACGCGCAGCTTGAACGAAGATTTTAAGATTTTCCAAGACCTTCTCTTGCCCCGCAAAATCATCAAAGCGCGCAGGCCGAAGGCGCTGATCGGCATCCCCTTCGGGATTCATTGCCTCTTCATCTACAAAGCGTGTCATAAAACAAATTTAAACGCAAAGAGCCGCCCCTTTGGGCGGCTCTTAAAAGTCTTTGAACAATCCGTTAGTGCCCGACCTCTCCCTCTTTCAATGGAGTGTTTTGCGGGACAAAGTCCTCATCGTGACCCGGCTTGCTGTAGTCATAGGGCCAACGATATACCGAAGGGATTTCACCTGGCCAATTGCCATGCATATGCTCTACAGGGGCCGTCCACTCCAAGGTATTGGAGCGCCAAGGGTTTTGAGGCGCCTTGGGACCGCGCCACATGGAGTAGAAGAAATTGAAGATGAAAATCAACTGTGCAATTCCGCCAAGGATGGCGAACATGGAGATGATGACATTGATATCCTGCAACTCGTCGAAGATGGGGAACTCCGCATTGCTATAGTAGCGGCGGGGAAGGCCAGCTAATCCCGTGAAGTGCATGGGGAAAAACACCCCATAGGCTGAGATGAATGTCAACCAAAAGTGAATGTAGCCAAGGCCCTTGTTCATCATTCGGCGGTACATTTTAGGGAACCAGTGGTAGACGCCAGCGAACATTCCGAAGATGGCCGAGAGGCCCATTACGATGTGGAAGTGAGCCACTACGAAGTAGGTATCGTGGACGTTGATATCCAATGCGGAGTCACCTAGGATAATACCTGTCAAGCCTCCTGCCACGAAGGTGCTCACCAAACCGATGGAGAACAACATGGCGGGAGTCAATTGAATATTTCCTTTCCACAGCGTGGTGATATAGTTGAAAGCTTTCACCGCGGAGGGGATAGCAATCAGCAAGGTCGTGAAGGTGAATACCGATCCCAAGAAGGGGTTCATACCTGTGATGAACATATGGTGTCCCCAAACGATGAAGGATAGGAAGGCAATCGCCAGGATGGATCCAATCATCGCACGGTAGCCAAAGATGGGCTTGCGGGAATTGGTTGCAATCACTTCGGACGTGATTCCCAACGCAGGCAAGAGGATGATGTATACCTCCGGGTGACCCAAGAACCAGAACAAGTGCTCGTAGAGGACGGGGCTTCCGCCCTCATTGTGCAAAAGTTCGCCCGCCACCATAATATCCGACAGATAGAAGCTCGTTCCGAGCATACGGTCGAACATCAATAGCAAAGCAGCACTGAGCAATACGGGGAAGGACAACACACCTAAAATGGCGGTGACCAGGAAGGCCCAAATCGTCAAAGGCAAACGTGTCATAGCCATTCCCTTCGTACGAAGATTGATGATCGTCACGATATAGTTCAAAGACCCTAATAAGGATCCCGCAATGAATAGCGTCATGGAGATCAGCCACAGGGTCATGCCTGCCCCCGAACCCGGCATAGCCTGGGGAAGAGCGCTCAAGGGAGGATACACTGTCCACCCACCTGAAGCAGGTCCCGTCTCAACAAATAGAGACACCAACATGACTACCGAAGAGGCCGCGAAGAACCAATAGGACAACATGTTCAGGAAACCTGATGCCATGTCCCGTGCGCCAATTTGCAAGGGGATAAGGAGGTTCGAGAAGGTACCGGAAAGTCCTGCAGTCAAGACAAAGAAAACCATGATGGTTCCGTGAATCGTGACCAAGGCCAGGTACATATTAGGGTCCATTTGACCTTCTGGAGCCCACTTGCCTAAGAAGGTTTCGAGAATGGCAAACTTCTCATCCGGCCAAGCTAGTTGTAAACGGAAGAGCATAGACATAAATACACCTATGATTCCCATGAACATACCCGTGATTAGAAATTGCTTTCCAATCATTTTATGATCCTGCGAGAAGATGTACTTCGTCCAGAAGTTTTCTACGTGGTGCTCGTGATCGTGGTCGTGATCATGAGTGTGGTCGTTACCGTGTTCGTGCGAAGCCATAGGGTTTCCCTTTTTAACGTCCTTGATTAGAGAGTTTCAGCAATGGTCTTTTGTTCTTTGACCCAAGCGTCGTATTCCGCTTGCGTTTCCACAACAATATTCATTTGCATGTTATAGTGGGCTGAGCCACAAATCTTATTACACAAAAGGAGGTAATCGTATTCATATAACTCCAAACCCTTTGCCTGGCGCAGGGCATTAATTCGAGACACCTTCCCTTGAACATTCGGGTCCTGGCGAATTTCTGCTGTTGTTACCGTAGGCGTGAACTGGAAATGCGTTTCCATACCGGGAACACAGTTCATCTGAGCACGGAAGTGAGGCATGTAGGCCGAGTGGATCACGTCCTGTGCTCGGAACTTGAAAAGGACCGGGCGGCCTACGGGTAAGTGAATTTCGGTCGCCAAGAAGTCGTCTGCACTGTTGGCATGGGTCGTGTCCACACCCACTGTATTGGCACCGCCTACCAACCTGACGTTGGCAAATCCGAGGGTGTTGTCTTCCCCGGAATAGCGTACGGTCCATTTGAACTGCTGGGCGTACAATTCCACGACCATGGGTTCTTCATCATTTTTAGGGTTCATAACGTTAGCCCACGTTGTTAACCCGTAAATAATTAAAACCGCCAAAACAACCGCAGGCACAAAGGTCCAGATGAACTCCAAACGATTGTTGTGTTCATAGTACGTGGCTTGACCATCCTTACGGCCCCGGTATTTGTAGGCGAAATAAAAGAGGATGGGCTGAATCAAGATGAACATCACGATGATCATCCACATAGAGATATCCCACAAGCGATCAATTTCCACGCCATGCAAGGAGGAAGGTCGGGGTAACATGATTTCACCCCATTCCGCCATCATCCAGAAGAAGGACACAATGAGACCAATTCCAAAGAGCAACATCAACCGACCCTGGGTGTTGTTGTCTTTATCCGTCACCTCATATTCGCGCTCTTGACGAACTTTAGCCGAAAGCTCGTAGATGCGCATGATTTGTGCGGCCGCGAATACGGCCAGAAAGAGCACAATAACCATCAAAAGACCGGTCATATCAGAGAATATTATTGGTGGAACAATTTACTTTCATGAATCAAGGCATGGTTCTTCATGCGCAAGGGCGCCGCAGCGAGATTGCGCTGAACCACATAGAGGAGTAGACCTGCGTAGAATAAGAATCCACCCATTTCTACCCAACCAAATCCATAATGGTATCCTACACTACCCGGCATAATCATGATGTAGTGATCCATCCAGTGGCCGGCCAGAACAAATACTGCCGCCATCAAGATAAAGCCCATAATGCGTTTGGAATCACGGGACATAAGGACCAATACAGGCATGATAAAGTTGAATACCACCATCGTAATGAAGAGCGGTTTGAATTCGCCAAATCGCGCCATGTAGTAAGGTACTTCCTCCGGAATATTTGCGTACCAAATCAACATGTACTGCGAGAACCACAAGTAGGTCCAGAACACGGAGAAGGCAAACATGAACTTACCCAAGTCGTGCTGGTGGTTGTCATTGACCCAAGGCAAGTAGTTATTGATGCGGAGGAACATGACCAAGACGTTCAATACCGTCAATGCGGTAACGAACATTCCAGCAAAGGTGTACCAACCAAACAAGGTAGAAAACCAGTGGGTATCGATGGACATGATCCAATCCCATGCACTGGTAGAGCTCGTCACCGCATATAGAACGATGAAGGTAGCGGCTAATTTACGCTGGGTAAAAAACATCGTCTGGCCCTCAGGCAACTGATCTTCTTTCAATGAGTTCCGGCGTAGCAAGTAGGCAGCACCCGCCCAGATGACGAAGTAAGCTACCGTACGCAGGGTAAAGAAACCGTCATTGAGGTATCCCTCTTTCCCCGCTATGAGCGAATCATAATTCGGGCTCGCCGGATCCATGATTCCATCCTGCATCCAATGCCACACATGGTGCATACCCATGGTGCCTGTAATGACCAAGAAAAGCATGCCGAGTAAGGGTATACCCACAAATAGAGCCACAGCTTCCATAACGCGAAGGATACCCGCAGACCATCCTGCCTGGGCGGCGTATTGAATGGCCAAGAAAAATAGGGTACCAATACCGATACCCATGAAGAAAATGGTATTGACAAGGAAGGCTGCCCAGGGGCGATTGGCCGCGCCATGGTCTTCATGACCGCCGTGGCCTTCCGCATGCGCTCCGTGCGTATCCGCCGCGTGGCCTTCCTCCGCATGGTCGGCATGTGCTTCTTCCGCGTGAGCCTCCTCCGCATGAGTCGCTTCTGCATGGCTGTCCTCTGCGTGGACATCTGCCGCATGCGATTCTTCCCCATGGGTTGCTACCGCATGGTCCGCATGCGCTTCCGTCGCGTGGGCGTCGTGGCTTGTTGCCTCGTCGTGCCCACCCGTGTTGAAACCAATCACCATCATGACCAAGCCCACCAATGTGAGCGCGGTGGCGAAAAGTTTGGCCTTTTTAGTAAATACAAACATGGTTGTTGGCATTTGAAATTAGGCAGCGGGCTCTACGGGAGCGGCCGTTGCGGATTGATCTTGGCGAAGCTTCATCACGTACTTGATGATTTTCCAACGCTCTTCATACGTCAGTTGGGAAGCGTGGGATCCCATATTATTTTTTCCATGCATGATTACATGGTAAATGCTTCCGGGCGTGATATCTGGAAGGCGGTCCGCGCCATAGCCAGGAATACCTAGAATTTTCTCCCGCTCCATGAGAATGCCATTGCCGTCGCCTTTTTCGCCATGGCAGTGTGAACAAAATTGACCGTACAGCTCCTTCCCTGCTTCTGCATCCAACTCCGCGAAATACGCAGGTACAGCGGCGTTGTTCTTTGAAGCTTCGTAGCCCTCGTTTGAATTGGGGAGGTCGTAGGGTACATAGCCGCGAGCGACCGTGCCTTCTACGGGTAATTGCGCAGAAGTTCCTTGTGCCGTATTGGCGGCGACTTCGTACGTCTCCAAAGAAGGGGAGCGGTACATGTCATCCATGTAGGTATACCCGGGGGTCGATTTATCCGAGTTGCACGCAGTCATCACACCGAGTGCACACATAGCGGAAAGAAGGATTCCTTTTTTCATGGGATTAAGCTTCAGCAATTTCAATAGCTCCTGTCTCTTTCAGTGCATCAACCACGCCTTCACCTGCCGCCACTTCAATCATGAAGTGGTGGTCCGTGGTGCGAGGGTCCGGATTCTGAGGGGCTGCTCCAGGGTACAGTTTGTTGATGATCATAAACGTCCAAACCATCAAGTGGGCCGCAAAGAAGACCGTCAATTCGAACATGATGGGCACAAAGGCGGGCATGTTCATCCCCCAGGTCATCGAGGGCTTGCCGCCGATGTTTTGGGGCCAATCGATATTCATCATGTACGATGTAATCAGAATAGCGACGGTCAGACCAATTAAGCCATACATGAATGCCGCCATCGCAATGCGCGTCTCTTTCAATCCCATGGCCTTGTCCAAGCCGTGGATGGGAAAGGGAGAATACACTTCCTTGACCTTAATGCCTTTTCCGCGCAGGTTCTTGACCGCATCCAAGACGACATCATCGTCTAGATAGAGCGCGCGTACAACCGGGGTATGCTCAGTGTGCGCCATGAGGATCGTGGTGTTTTTTCTGGGATTCTCCAGAAGATTTAAGGATAGTCTTCAATTCAGCTTGGGCGATGACCGGGAAGGTGCGCGCATACAAGAGGAATAGAACGAAGAAGAAGCCAATGGTTCCGATAAAGATGCCGATATCGACGAAGGTGGGAGAGAACATGCTCCAGCTAGAAGGCAAGTAATCGCGGTGCAAGGATGTCACGATAATGACGAAGCGCTCAAACCACATACCAATGTTCAC
>DNWN01000034.1:7932-8150 GCA_003507115.1 Cryomorphaceae bacterium
TAGGCGACACCTACAATCGAGCCCGTGACCATGATCACGATGTTCATCATTTCAATGTGCTGGATCGTGATGTAGTCCTCCATCTTGAAGATCTTTCGGACAATCAACAACAAGGTTTGCACCATGGCAAATCCCGAGAAGATAGCACCCGCCACGAAGTAGGGGGGGAAGATGGTGGTATGCCAACCGGGAATGATTGAAGTGGCAAAGTCCATCGA
>DNWN01000135.1:0-273 GCA_003507115.1 Cryomorphaceae bacterium
AAAGTCCATCGATACGATCGTGTGCACAGAAAGTACCAGTGGCGTGGCCAATCCAGCCAAAACCAAGGAAACTTCCTCAAAACGCTGCCACGCTTTAGCCTTACCTCCCCAACCAAAGGAAAGGATGCGGTAGATGTGCTTTTGGACAGGATTAATCGCCCGGTCGCGAATCATCGCGAAGTCAGGAATCAAGCCGGTATACCAGAACACAGTCGAAACCGTCAAGTACGTCGAGATGGCGAAAACGTCCCACAACAGTGGAGAGTTGAAGTT
>DNWN01000135.1:338-6788 GCA_003507115.1 Cryomorphaceae bacterium
AGAACGGTTGATGGCCATACGCCACTTTTGACGGAACAACAAGAGGACCGCCGAGATCAGCGTACCCGCGTGACCAATACCGACCCACCAAACGAAGTTGGTGATGTCCCACGCCCATCCTACCGTCTTGTTTAGACCCCAGACCCCGATACCCGTTCCGATGGTATACATGATGCAGCCTACGCCCCAGAGGAACATGACCAGCGAAATCGAAAAGACGATCCACCACGCTTTCGGGGCAGCGGTTTCTACAGGACGAGCCACATCCACGGTGATGTCCTTGTAGGACTTATCCCCTAGAATAAGTGGTTCGCGTACGTTTGATTCGTAATGCATAATTCGCGAGAGTTTTAGGCGCGGTTGCGAACTTTAGTTTGATAGAAGACAGAAGGTTGCGTACCTACTTCCTCGAGGAGGTGGTAAGAACGTGCGTCGTTTTTGGCTACTTGCACTCGGCTTCCTGCCGTGTTCACGTCGCCAAAGGTGATGGCTCCCGTATCACACGCCTGCGCACAAGCCGTGGTAAAGGCGCCGTCTGCCAGCGGCTCACCCGCTTTCTTGGCCTCCAGCTTGCCGTATTGGATACGTTGGATACACATGGTACACTTCTCCATGACACCACGCGAACGAACCGTGACATCCGGATTCAAGACCATGCGACCGTAATCATCTTGGGCAGGGTTCACCGAAGTGAAGCGCTCGTTTTTCTGGTAGTTGAACCAGTTGAAGCGGCGCACCTTATACGGACAGTTGTTCGCGCAATAGCGCGTACCGATACAGCGGTTGTAGGCCATATGGTTCAAGCCCTCGCGAGAGTGCACCGTAGCTCCTACGGGACAAACCGTCTCACAGGGCGCGTGGTTACAGTGTTGACACATCACGGGCTGGAAGACCACATCGGGGCTTTCCCCGGGAACTTCCATGGCCGCATACATGTCGATGCCCCCTAAGTTCTCCTCATCAGCACGATCCTTCGACATGTCCGAAGAATAGTAGCGGTCGATGCGCAACCAGTGCATATCACGGAAATTGCGTATCTCTTGCTTACCCACCACGGGAACGTTGTTCTCCAGGTGGCAGGCAATGACGCAAGCGCCACAACCCGTACAGCTGTTGAGGTCGATACTCATGTTCCACATGTGCATCGTTTCGTGATCGTGATTCGTCCACAAGTTGGCATCGTTGGCCGAAACCGTACCGTCCATCGTGTGGAAAGTGGGCTTTTCGTTCCAGCTTTGGCCAGATTGGTCCGCCATGTAGTCCGCCAAGGTTACTTCATTGACAATCTTGCGGCCCATCATGGTGTTGCCCAGCTGGGTTGAGGCAAACTCGTGCTCACCTTCTTGAACCGTGATGCTCACAACACCCGAACCTTGAGGCAGGTTCAGTGCATAGGCATTCACACCCAGGCCATCTGCCACCCGGCCTGCTGACGTGCGTCCGTAGCCCACTGCGAGGCCAAAAGTGCCTTGTGCTTGACCCGGTTGAATCAACGCAGGAACATTTTCCAAGGTATAGTCGCCCGCTTTCAGCGTAACGAGGCTACCATTCAGGGCCCCGTCGGATTGCGTTTCATTGACAATGCCCAAGGCCAACGCATCTTTCGCGCTCACCGTGATATAATTGTCCCACGCAGCGCGAGAAATTGGGTCGGGCAATTCGTGCAACCATGGATTGTTGGACTGATTTCCGGCACCCACGGTTTTTTGGTACAAGGCCAATTCAAAATCACCGCCTTGCATCTTGGTCGCCGTCTTCGCGGCTTCCGAAGCACCCGCCATCGCGCGTGTCGCGGCCTCCGAAGCGCTCGCGGAACTGGATGCAGACACCGTAGCACCTCCATCGTGTAATGTCTGTGACCAGCTCAATCCTTTCGCTGCCACCGTGGCCTTGACCCAGTCTTTGGCGGACTTGGTCTCACCGACCAAGCTGCCCAAAACCTCGATCGCAGGCTTGCTATTGAACAACGGACGAATTGTGGGTTGGGATACGGCCAACTCCGTGGAGATTGGCATGAAGTCCGCCCAAGATTCGAGGTAGTGAGGGACCGGTGCTGCCGCGCCACACAGGCTGGCTGTTTCGTCCAAGCGATCCGTGAGGCTCAAACTGTAGTCTACTTTGGCCATGGCTTCGGCAAAGCCTGGGCGCACGTAGGCGGGATTCGCACCGACCAGTACCATCGTACCGACCGAACCAGCCTTCATGTCCGCCATGGTATTGGCCAAAGAGCGGTCATTGCCCGAACGGATGAAAATGGGTTGATCCACACGCAACGTGGTGCCGAGGTTGCCCAAGGCCGCATTCACTGCCGCGGCTAGGTGTGCATTCGCTCCAGAGTTTCCGCCCACCATCACGATGGAACGTCCTTTCGCGGCGACCAATTCCTTGGAAACCGTATCCATAGCAGACTGCACCGCCGCGGACAAGGCGCCCACCGTCAGGTTGCTGCCCGATACTTTGTTGTATACGTAGGCCAACGCACTTCCGACTTCGGAAGGCTTGATTTTGATGCGCTTATCGGCATTGGCACCTGACAAGCTCAGGTTCGATTCCACTTGAATGTGGCGCAGCATACCTTGGCCTGGCTTGCGGCGATCCGCAAACGCCTTGGACATCTGCTGAGCCGTCGAGCCATTCAAGAAGTCTTCGCCAAATGACACGACGAGATCTGCACCAGCGAAGTCGACCGTGGGTAGCGCACGAGCGCCGGTCAAGGCCTCCCAAACGTCGAGGACTTCGGACGAAGAGACCGCATCGATTTCGACGTGATTAAAGTTGTTGTAGTTCTGGCGCAAAGAAGCGATCAGGCTCTTAAAGGAAGGGCTGAACACGCTCCCCGTGACGAGGACAAATTGCTTGCCAGATGTGACCGAAGCGGCAACGGCTTCCTTGAGGTCGCCCTCAATGGTAGACCAATCCGTTTCAACACCCGCTTTAACAGGTTGACGCAAGCGCGCCGAATCGTACAAAGACAAGACGCTCGCTTGGGCACGGCCGTTGGTACCGCGGTTGAAGCGTCCCTCGTCACCAGGCTCAATTTTGATGGGACGGCCTTCGCGCGTCTTCACCAGAACAGAAGCAAAATCCTGACCATCGGTATACGCTGACGCGTAGTACGTCGGCATACCGGGCGTCAAGCTATCCGGCTTCACGACGTAGGGAATGCTCTCTACAATGGGAGACTCACACGCTGCCAACGTAGCCGCAGCGGTCGAGAATCCCAAATATTTCAAGAAATCTCGACGGGAAGTTTGGGCATTGCCCATGAGTTTATCGTCACCTAAAAACTGCTCCATCGGAATCTCCGTCGCAAACTCATTTTGAGCCATACGTTGAGATACTTCCGAGTTGGCCAGCTGGTCAAACCCTTTCCAATAGACCTTATCCGTTGCCATTTGCTTCAATTAATAGTGGCACTTGCCGCATTCTAGACCACCGATTTTCTCGACTGTGATCTTTTCGTCGTGGAATTTTGCAGCGAGGCGCTCGTTGATGGTTTGCGTTCCCTCCTCCGCATTGGCGTAATAGCCATTTGCTTTCTTGACCTCCGTTTCGCGGTGGCAGTTAATACACCAACCCATCGTCAATTCAGAATACTGGTACATCACCTCCATTTCTTCCACCGGACCATGGCACGTCTGACAGGCGACTTGGCCAGCCGTGACGTGCTGAGCGTGGTTGAAGTAGGCGAGGTCAGGTAAGTTGTGCAAGCGAATCCATTTGACGGGCTTCTGCTCGTAGTTCTCGATGTAGGTGCGGTTTTCCGCGTCCCAGCCGATAGCCGCGTAAATTTTGGCGATCTCGGGAGAGCGGTCGCCTGCGTATTTCAAGGCCCCAGCTTCATTGACAATCTCCGAGCCATCGATGTACATGTGGCAGTTCATGCACACGTTTGTCGAGGGAATACCGGAGTGCTTGGAGCTGCGCGCACTGCTGTGGCAATAGTTACAATCCACTTGGTTGTCGCCCGCGTGGATTTTGTGCGAGAAAGCGATAGGTTGAACCGGCTGGTAATTCTGTTCGACCCCCACGCCCATCATGAACCAAAACAACTGATAGAGGAAGGCCACCGTCACGACAATGGTCGCCGCCGTCATGAAACGCTTGTTGCTCACCAACCATTGGGTCAGGGCGTTCGCGTCTTGAATCACGGTCGTCGCCGTATCGCCATGGACTTCTTTCAGGGTGTTGCGGATGCGCAACAAGAGCACCGTGAACAATGCCAAGAAGCCACCCAAAATGTAGAGCAGGGTGGTGTTGTCCTCTGCGGGAACGTTTGAGATTGGCACTGGAACGAGGTCCTTGCCCCCGGGAGCCGGGGCGGCTGCTGGCATGTCGGTGTAGGCCAAAATGCTTTGGATGTCGTCGTCCGAAAGATTTTCAAACGCGGTCATCACCGAGCCACCATACTCCTCAAAAATGGCGATGGCGTCCGCGTCGCCGCTAGCACGCAAGGCCGCATTGTTCCGAATCCAGGACAACAACCACGCCTCGGAGCGACGCTCAGTCACCCCACCGAGGGCGGGACCGACGAGTTTTTTGTCCAATTTGTGGCAGGAAGCACAGTTGGCTTTGAAGAGTTTTTTGCCGAGTTCGGCATCCACTTCCGCATGGAGCGGATTGGTTAAAGTGCTTATCATCAATATGATAGTCAAAGCACGTAATGCAGAGGTTGCGAAGAAGCGCATGCGTATGGGCGTTTTACTGCGGTTCATAAGAGCTTTTTAAGGCAGTGCAAAAATACAACACAGGGCTTCCGAGCATGGAACAATGTCACGGTGTTTTTCCTAATTTAAAATGTGTCTAAATAAGGCTGGGTTTCCAAGTTTTTCCGACCTTTGAGTCATGCGTTATTGCCTCCTTTTCGCGGTCATTCTCGCCGGCATGGCCTGGCCTCATCTCCTGTCTTCAAAGACCGCCACATCGCTCACTGCACGATCCTCCGCTGATTCCATTATCGTGTTAGAAGGAGTGGCTTTGGATTCGGCTTGGAGCGCTCACCGTCGACTTCTGGCCGCGGGAGTGATTCAAGGGCGTTCCATGGATATGGAGCGGTATACCATTCAAGTATTTAGCGGGAAGCGCCTCGAGGCGACCCACTGGTACGGCCGCCTGCAAGATTCCCTGGGCACCTCCCAAGTATTATTGCACTTTGACGAACCCAATTTTAAAGTTTCTGTGGGCCTTTACCCGATTCGGTTGGCCGCTGAGCACGACCTCAAGCGCTGGCGCAGGAGCTTTCCCCAAGCCTTTGTGGTTCGTGCTCCGGATGTTCAGCCCGGCAAATGAGCCCGGACCTGCTGGACGATGGTTTGGGCGGGTAACACCCCCGATTGACGCCAAAGGATTTTACCGTCTTTGAAGAAGGCCAGGGTGGGCACGCCCTGTACCTGGTAGGCTTGCGAAATAGCCGGATTTCGGTCCACATCGATCTTGACCACACGCACTTCGCCTTCCAGCGTTTTTGCTACATCGACTAAGATGGGCGCCAAGGCTTTACACGGACCACACCACGTGGCAAAAAAGTCGACCAATACCGGCTTCTCCCCGGTGACAAGGTCCTGGAATTTGGCCATTTCCGCCATGGTTCTGGGTGGTTTTAAGGCTTGACGAAAGGCTCGCTGGCGCTCCAGGCCATGAATCCACCTACCAAGTGGTGCACGTTGGTAAATCCAGCTTGCTTGAGCTGATTTAAGGCCTTTCCACTGCGACCGCCAGAGCGGCAATAGAGGTAGATCGCTTGGTCCTTGTCTTCGCCATAAGTCGCTTCCATTTGCGCCGCAAAATCCTCGCTGTAGAAGTCGATGTGTGCAGCGCCTTCGATTATGCCTTCGGCGACTTCCGCATCGGTCCGAACGTCCACCAGGACATGTCCTACACGGGCCGTTTTAAAGGCGTTGAGGTCCAAATTTTCGGGCCATTCGGTTGTGGCCGTCTGCTCCGTGGATGTTTCGGCGACTTGGCCGCATGCCGTGGTCGTGGTGAAAGTCAGGCCCAGGATGGCTGCGCCCACGAGGGTGCGCAATTTGGTCCATGAACCTGCGTTGATGATGTTGGTGTATCCCATTTTTTCTAGGTTTTGCTTGGCCGCCGAGGCGCGCATGCCGCTGGCGCAGCAGAGCACGATTTCGGCGTTGGTGTCTTTAATTTTTTTTGGTAACGACGCAATGTTGTTCAGTGGAATGTTGAGCGCCTTCGCAGGGTGGCCGCTAGCAAACTCTGCGGGCGTTCGAACGTCGACGATGTGTGCACCGCGCGCAACCCACACTCTGGGGTCTTCTTTGGGTCCAAAAAGTTTAGCGAAAAATCCCATGATTACAGCTTGTGGATCAAGACCTCCCCATAACCGCCGCCGTTGTACAGACCCTCCACGCCTTGCGCTTGCAAAAATGCCAAGGCTTGGCCTGAACGGTTGCCTGACATACAGCAAAGCACCACAGGCTGCGACAT
>DNWN01000015.1 GCA_003507115.1 Cryomorphaceae bacterium
TGTGGGCCAAGCGGGGGCCTTTTTCGGTGAGTTCGAGCGTACAGGTTTCGTTTTCGGGGTCGTGTTCCAAAAATAAACGGTAGCCGGCCTGCGCCGCCTCCGTGAGAATGGCCTTCTTTTCGCCCAAGGTCACCAAGGGGCGGGTGTCGTAGCCCATCACATAGGGCAAGGGGATGTGGCCCACGGAGGGCAGAAGGTCGGCCATGAAAACGACCTGTTCGCCGCGGTACTCCAAGATGGGGCACATTTGGGCATCGGTGTGGCCATTGGCCACAAAGGTGTCAAAGCCCAAGGGGGTGCTGACGCGCTGCTGGCCTTCGGGGGCATCAATGAAAGCGAGTTGGCCGCTCTCTTGGAGGGGGAGAATGTTGTCCGCGAGGAAGGAGGCTTTTTCGCGTGCATTCGGCTCGGTCGCCCACTTCCAGTGACGTTCGTTGGTCCAATACGTCGCCTGCGTAAACGTGGGACGCAAACCCTGGTCGGTGCGCTCGACGGCGCCGCCCACGTGGTCAAAGTGCATGTGGGTCAAAAAGACGTCCGTGATGTCGCTGCGCTGAAAGCCGAGCGCCTTCAAATTCCCGTCCAAAGAATCCGTGCCGTGCAGGTGGTAGTGGCTAAAAAATTTGTCGTCCTGCTTGTTGCCTATGCCGGTATCCACCAGAATGAGGCGGTCGCCGTCCTCGATCAAGAGGGAGCGCATGGCCCACGTGCAGAGGTTGTTTTCATCCGCGGGGTTGGTGCGCTGCCAGAGTTGCTTGGGCACGACCCCAAACATGGCGCCGCCATCTAATTTGAAATACCCGGTGTTGAGTGTGTGCAACTTCATAGGGCGAAGCTAAATAAGAAAGGGCCGTCCCCCGACGGCCCTCCCCAACCTAAACTTACGAACGTGTCTAAACGCACTAGAACACGCAAAATGTCTTTCAAAAGCTGTGCCATTTGGCCTGGATTGATTTATTTCTTCCGCTTAGAGCGAAAAAATTCAGACATCAAGTCGCCGCAGACTTCCGCCTCAATGCCGGTGGTGACCTGCGTTTTGGGGTGGAACTGACCGCCCATCGTCCGGAAGCCGCGCTTTTCGTCGCTGGCCCCGTAGACAATGCGGCCAATTTGGGTCCAAAAAAGAGCTCCAGCACACATCGTACAGGGTTCGAGCGTGACATAGAGAGTGCAGTCGGGGAGGTATTTGGCGCCCAGGTAGTGGGAGGCCGCCGTGATGGCTTGCATTTCGGCATGGGCCGTGACGTCGTGAAGCTGCTCCGTGAGGTTGTGGCCACGCGCGATAATCTGGTTGTTGCTCACCACAATAGCCCCCACAGGCACCTCGTCCGCCTCGTAAGCTTTGAGGGCTTCGCGGATGGCTTGGCGCATAAAATACACATCGTCAAACTCCATGGGGATAAAACTACGTAGCCCCTCGGGCTTTTTTACCTTTGCAATTCATTTCACGACCATGTATCGTACACACACTTGCGGCGAACTGCGCCTTTCTCAAGCGGGACAGACCGTCACCCTCAGCGGCTGGGTTCAGCGCCGACGCGACTTTGGCGGCATGTCCTTCATCGATTTGCGCGACCGCTATGGCCTGACACAGCTCGCATTTAACGAAGGTGTTGATCCCGCTATGTTGGAGCTGGCGCGCACTGCGCAGCGTGAGTTTGTGGTGCAGGCCACGGGCAAAGTCGTGGAACGCGAGAACAAAAACCCCCACTTGCCTACCGGCGAGGTGGAAATTTGGGTGACCGAATTCAAGGTCCTCAACGGCGCCAAAACTCCTCCCTTTACCATTGAAGCGGAAACGGACGGCGGCGAAGAGCTGCGCATGAAGTACCGCTACTTGGACATCCGCCGCGCGCCGGTCCGTGAAAAATTATTGCTCCGCAACCGCATCAACATGTCGGTTCGGACCTACTTAAACGACCTGGGCTTCGCCGATGTGGAGACCCCCTTCCTGATCAAAAGCACCCCAGAAGGTGCACGCGACTTTGTCGTGCCCTCCCGCATTCACCACGGCCAATTCTACGCGCTTCCCCAGTCGCCCCAGACCTTCAAGCAGCTGCTCATGGTCGCCGGCATGGACCGCTACTACCAGATCGTGCGCTGCTTCCGCGATGAAGACTTGCGCGCCGACCGCCAGCCCGAATTCACCCAAATCGACTGCGAGATGGCCTTTGTCGAACAGGAGGACATCCTCCAAACGTTTGAAGGCCTCCTCAAGCACGTCATCCGCGAGGTGCATGAGATCGAAATAGGCGACATCCCCCGCATGACCTACGATGACGCCATGCGCCTCTACGGCAACGACAAGCCCGACATTCGCTTTGGCATGACCTTCGTCGAGCTCACCGACCGCGTCCAAGGCGGCGGCTTCCCCGTGTTTGACCACGCGGAATTGGTCGTGGGCATCAAGGTCGACGGCTGCGCGAGCTATACCCGAAAGCAACTCGACGCCCTTACCGACTATGTCAAGCGTCCGCAGTTGGGCATGTCCGGCCTCATCTGGATGAAGGTGGACGAGCAAGGCCAGCCGTCCTCCAGCGTGAATAAGTTTTTTGACGAAGCCGCCTTGGCCGGCTGGGCAGACGCCTTTGACGCCAAGGCCGGCGATTTGGTGCTGGTCCTCGCAGGCAACGCGAACAAGACCCGAAAGGCCTTGAGCGAGCTGCGCATGCATTTGGCCCAAGAGTTAGGGCTCCGCAAGCCGGACGTCTTTGCCCCGCTGTGGGTGCTGGACTTCCCCTTGCTCGAATGGGACGAAGAATCCGGCCGCTGGTTCGCGATGCACCACCCCTTCACGAGCCCCAAGCCCGAAGACATCCCACTCATCGACAGCGATCCCGGTGCCGTGCGCGCCAACGCCTACGACTTGGTCCTCAACGGCAACGAAATTGGCGGCGGCTCCATCCGTATCCACGACCGCGCCTTGCAGCAGCGCATGTTTGACCTGCTCGGCTTCAGCAAGGAAGAGGCCCTGGAGCAGTTTGGCTTCTTGATGAATGCCTTCGAATACGGCGCTCCTCCCCACGGCGGCATCGCCTTTGGTTTTGACCGTTTGGTGGCCCTGATGGGCGGCGACGAGGTCATCCGAGACTACATCGCCTTCCCCAAAAACAACGCGGGCCGCGATGTGATGATCGACGCTCCGTCCCACATCAACCCCACGCAACTGACCGAACTCTCCTTAGGCATCACTCCGGAAAACCCGGCATGAAGCACACGCTGCAGCTCTGGATCCGACGCGTTCTGATTTGGCGGGCTCAGCACCTGCCGATGCAGCATTTCATTTTTGTCCTGAGTATCCTGGTCGGGCTGATCTCAGGCCTGGTCGCGGTCGTTTTGAAAAACTCGACCCATGCCATCCAAGCCTGGATTCGGTCGGAGCGATTTGAGGATTACTATCAAATCTATTATTTCGCCTTCCCCTTAGTAGGCATCCTACTGACGGTGGCCTTGGTGCGCGTCTTTAAACTTCGCGCCGGCGAGGGCATCCCCTCCGCCATCGAAGCCATTTCACGCCAAGGCGGCATCATTCCACGGTCTAGGATGTATACGTCGTTTTTGACCTCGGCCATAACCGTGGGCTTCGGAGGATCGGTTGGATTGGAGGGTCCCGCGGTCGGCACCGGATCAGCCATTGGCTCCAATCTGGCGCGCTGGATGCGCCTGGGCTTCAAGCAGCGCATCTTGTTGATTGCCTGTGCGACTGCCGGAGCCATCGCCTCCATATTTGGCGCTCCGGTCGCCGCCATCATTTTCACATTGGAGCTCTTCAGCATCGACTTGACGCTGAGTTCCCTGGTCCCCTTGCTCTTGGCTTCGGCCACAGGAGCCCTGACCGGTTTAATGATGAGCGACGGCAGCAAGCTTTTTTATGCGGAGGGCATCGAGGCATTTGACCCGGTGAATTTGCCCTACTACTTGCTGCTGGGCGTGGCCTGCGCGCTGGTCTCCTTGTATTTCAAGCGCGTATTTGCGCTTTCGGGCCGACTCGTGATGCGCTGGGACAACCCCTGGGCGAAGGCCCTCACAGGGGGCGTTCTGCTGGGCGCGCTCATCTTCGTGATGCCTCCGCTGTACGGGGAGGGATTTGGCACCATAC
Source organism: Cryomorphaceae bacterium (assembly GCA_003507115.1). Lineage (GTDB taxonomy): Bacteria > Bacteroidota > Bacteroidia > Flavobacteriales > Schleiferiaceae > TMED14. The sequence continues at coordinate 4,100 of DNWN01000015.1, forward strand.
AATCTGCTCTCAAAGGAGAAGATTGGTCCATCTTGTCGCAGAACTGGCTCGGCGTGGAAGCTCACAATTTGCTGTGGAGCATTGGTCTACTCGTGGGCCTATTACTGCTCAAAGTCACCGCGGCCTCCCTGACGGTTCACGCAGGCGGGGTGGGCGGCATGTTTGCGCCCACGCTATTCATGGGCAGTATTTTGGGTCTCATTTTTGTGCGCGGTCTCGAGTTCGCGGGCATTGAAGGCTTGCCGGTGGTGCACTTTGTGTTGATTGCCATGGCGGGCTTGATGGCCGGTGTGATGCATGCGCCGTTGACCGCCATCTTTATGATTTCGGAAATCGGCGGCGGCTATCCCTTGATCCTTCCTTTGATGATGACCTCGGCCTTGTCGTTCTTTTTGACCCGAAGCTGGGATCCCAACAGTATCTACACCGAATACCTCTCCCAACGCGGTCGCCTTTGGACCCAGTCCAAGGACAAAGCCGTCCTAACCTTGATCAACATGGAAGAGGCCTTGGAGCGGGATTTGGAGACCTTAGAGCCCGATAGCTCCCTCCCCGAGTGCCAGGCAGCCCTGGCCCGGTGCCACCGCAATCTCGTCGCCATTTTGGAAGATGGGCGGATGGTGGGCTACATCACCTGGGAGGACATCTGGCGTGCCCAACGCGAAGACCACTCCGAGGAAATCACTGCGAAGGATGCCATGAAGTCCGCACCAGCCCGGCTTCAATTCGGCGATCCGATGGAATTGGTTTTGACCCAAATGGAAAAGACGGGCATGTGGTACCTCCCTGTCTATGACCAGGGCACCTGGATTGGGTTAGTTTCCAAAACGAAGTTATTTGAGGCTTACCGAAAGCAGATTCAAGACCTCAGCCACGAATCCTAATCCAGCACGCGCACTCCCGCGTTCTTCCCCTCTTTTACAGGGAGCATAAACAAGCAGGGAGCCCCGGATGTTATATTTGAAGTTCGAGGCCCACCTAGGGCCTTTTTAAATATTCAGTTCACGCGGATCCATATGTCTCGATTCTCTCGTTTTTTTACGCTCCTTTCTGCCGCCACATTCAGCTTAACCGCTTGGGGCCAAGCTCCCGACTATGTGGAGATGATGAACGACCCAAGCGTCAATTTTTATGATGTTGTCGATGCATTTAACACTCATTGGGAGGGTAAATCCATCGAGAAAGGTCGGGGATGGAAGCAGTTTAAACGCTGGGAAGCCTTCATGGAGCCGCGCGTATACCCCAGTGGCACCCGCCCTGCCCCCCAATCCCTATACCAAGGCTATCTCGCCGGGGTTCAGGGTACGGCCACCGCGTCAGCAGGGGGTCTGGGAAACTGGAACATTGTGGGTCCCTTCAATGGCAACTACCTCAATGGAATCGGCCGAGTCAATGTCATTGCCTTCCATCCAACGCAAGCCAACACTCTGTTCGCGGGCGCCCCGGCCGGAGGACTTTGGAAGTCTACCGACGACGGCCTCACATGGAGCACCAACACCGACCTGCTGCCCAATCTGGGCGTATCGGCCATTTTAATCGACCCCACGAATCCCTTAATCATGTACATCGGCACGGGTGACCGCGACGCCGGTGATACCTATTCCCTCGGAGTCATGAAGTCCACCGATGGGGGCCTGACATGGAATCCGACCGGCCTGAGCTTCAATCTTACCCAGTCTGCCCGCATCGTCGGCATGGCTATGCACAAGGACAGCACCCACCACATCGTGGCAGCTACCCGAAATGGTATTGTACGCAGCTTGGATGGTGGCGCGACGTGGACGACGGAGGCCGGCGGCACCTTTGGCTGCTTAGTTCAAGTTCCTGGAACGAATAAACTCTTTGCCGGCACGAGCAGCAATGGCCGGATTTGGATGTCCACCGACTTCGGGGACACGTGGACCATGCTGACCAACGGCTTGCCCACGAATGCTGGACGCGTCGAATTAGCGACCACCACCGCAGATACCAACTACGTGTACGCGCTTTACGGGGCAAACAACAATGGCCTGTATGGCGTCTACCGCAGCACCAACGGGGGAACCTCCTGGACCCAGCGTCATGGCGCCTCCCCAAACTTGTTGGACTGGAGCACGAATGGCTCAGGATCTGGTGGCCAAGCCTGGTATGACCTATCTATCGCCGTATCTCCCCTGGACAAAGACGTGGTGCTCACCGGGGGAGTCAATGTTTGGCGTTCCAACAATGGTGGGTCGAGCTTTTCATTGAGCGGACATTGGTATGGGGGCGGAGGTGCCTCGTTTGTGCATGCCGACCATCATTGGATGGTTTTTAAGCCCGGAACCAACGCCGTGTACGCCGGATGCGATGGCGGGGTGTACAAATCGGCCTCAAGCGGCATGAACAACAGCTGGGTGTCCCGCAACATTGGCTTGTCTATCACCCAGTATTATAAAATCGGGACTTCAGAAGCAGATACCATCTTGACCATCGCTGGTTCTCAGGATAATGGGACCCACCTCAACGACAACGGTTGGGACAAAGTGGGCGGTGGCGACGGCATGGACTGTGCCATCTCTGCGGCCGACGGAAACACCATGTACCGATCGATTTATTACGGGGATTTTGATAAGTCTACCAACGGCGGCATCACCTTCAATGCCCCCTTTAACCTTCCCCCTTCGGGAACGGGCAACTGGGTGACGCCCTTCTTGGCCAGCCGAATCAATTCCAACACGCTCTATGCGGGATTTACCAAACTTTGGAAGAGCACCAACGCCGGGGGTACATTCAGCGCCACGAGCACCAACAACATTCAGGGGTCGAGCAACATCGATTGCATCGCTGAAGCCTTGAGCAACCCCAATGTGCTGTATGTGGGAATCGACGAACGCTTGTTCCAGAGTACCGACGGGGGCCAAACGTGGACCTGGATTAGCTCTAACATTGGCAGCAGTTCCGTCATCACCGGTATCGCGGTCGATCCCTTGGATGAAAACCACGTCTGGATTTGCAAGTCTGGTTACTATGCGGGAACCAAGGTGTATGAGTCCTTTAACGCCGGTGGCGCATGGTATAACCGCAGCGGAAGTTTGCCCAACATTCCTGCGAACTGCATTGCGGTCCAGCCCAACAGTAATGGCATGGTCTACGTCGGAACGGACTTGGGCATCTATTGCCGCGACGCGTCCATGTCGGATTGGATACCCTTCATGCAGGGTCTGCCCAATACGATCGTCAATGACCTAGAGATTCTGTCCAATGCCGGCATCATCCGCGCGGGAACCTATGGCCGCGGGGTATGGCAAAGCCCCTTGGCGACGTCCTTCCTAGATCGTCCCACCGTGGACTTCTCCGTATCTCAGCAAGTAACCTGCAGCACGGGAGATACCCTGTCGTTGATGGATGAATCCAGCAACTACCCCACCACGTGGTCCTGGACGATTTATCCTTCGACCTATGCCTTCGTCAACGGCAGTTCGGCCACCGATGCAGATCCGGAGGTGACCTTCAGTGCCCCGGGAGCCTACACCGTTCAACTCATCGCATCCAATGCCTACGGAAAAGACACCCTGACTCGTGTGGCCTACATCCATGTGGGAGGCGTTCAAAGCCCTACCGTGGAGGAATTTGCCGGAGCCATTCCAGCTCGCTGGACGGTGGTGAATCCCGACTTTTCTCTCGGATGGGGGACGGCCCCCGTGGGAAGCACCACCGATGCCCACAGTGCCATTTTCCGAGGCTTTGGCTATGTCACCACGGGACAAGTGGATGATTTGATTTCACCGAGCTACCTCTTGGACAGTGCGAGCACATTGATCTATGATTTGGCCTACCGCCCCTTGACCGGAGGCGCCTCCGATACCTTGACCATCTATGTCAGCACAGATTGCGGTGGCACCTGGACTGCGTTGCGTCAGTATGTCGAAACCGGAAGCAACACCTTTGCAACCGGTAGTTCAATCGCCAATGCTTTTGTGCCCTCGAGCGCCAGCGATTGGCGAACAGACAGCCTTGATTTGAGTGCCTACACAGGCCAAGTTCGCTTTAAGTTCGAAGTGAAAAATGGCAATGGAAACCACCTGTATTTGGACCACCTACGCCTCCTGTCTGGCGCGCAAGCTGTCCCAACCGCGGATTTCTTTGCCTTGCCCACCAGCTGTGTAAACAAGCCAACGCCCTTCTATTTTGCCGGATCAGGCCAAGGTCTTTCCTACGCCTGGAGTTTCCCCGGCGGAAGCCCCAGCACCTCTACGCTCGCCAATCCCATCGTGACCTATGCTGGAGCGGGAGCAAAGTCGGCGAGTCTGACCGTCACCAACACCGCGGGTAGCGCTTCCATGACGAAGACCAACTACCTGTCCGTCGGCAGCCTCTCCATCCCCAGCGTGAGCATTGCCTCGAGCAGCCCGAATGCCTGCTTGGGCGATACCATCACTTTCACGGCAACGCCGACCAATGCTGGGGCAAATCCCGTCTACCGTTGGATGGTAAATGGCCAACAGCGCGGCGGAAATACCCTGAGCATCGACCTCTTCACGCTGAATTCTGGAGACAGCATCCGATGTGTGGTCCTTTCGTCCGAAGATTGTGCCGCCCCCAGTCAGGTGTCCTCCAATACCCTCTTCGCCGCAATTCTTCCTTTACCGACCGTGAATGCCGGTACGTACTCCGCCGTCTGCGTGGGGGCGGCTCCCGTCAACCTCAGCGGTACGCCTGTTGGAGGCGTCTTCAGCGGTACCGGAGTAAGCAATGGCCAATTCTTGCCCACCACGGTCGGCCAAGGGGTGTACACCCTCACCTACACCTACATGAACAGCAATGGCTGTGTGAACAGTGCTACCAGCACGGTACAAGTCCTCGCCGCGCCGAACGTATTCCTGAATTTCAACGTCGATGAGGTCTGCGCAGCGGACGCGCCCTTTGCTCCGAGCGGAGGCTATCCTGGCGGAGGAACCTACCTCGTAGACGGCGTAGCAGCCACCCAAATTCAGCCCAGTACCTTGACCTTGGGATGGCACTACCTGACATACGTGTACAACAATGGCACCTGTACGTCCGAACGTCTGGATAGCTTTGAAATCAAGGCTGCGCCGCCAGTCCCCACAGTTCAAGTCTTTGGCGGCGACTCGCTCTATTGTCCTCAAGCGGCCAATGGATGGACGATTCAGTGGTTAGACGCCAACCAAAATGCCATCTCCGGAGCCACCCAGCCCTGGTATGTGCCCGGTGCCCCAGGAACGTTCTATGCCCGTCTAAAAGTGGGATTGAGCTGCTTCCCCACCTCCAATGCCGTCGCCGTCACGAGCGTGGATGAGGTCGATCTATTTGCCTTGCGACTCTCTCCCAACCCCACCCAAGGCTGGGTCGACATCGAAACCGCAGCCATGCCCGGCGAGTCCTTTACACTGCGGTGGACGGATGTCTCGGGAGCCCAACTTCATGAGGCGACCTACGTCGGAACAGGCCAAGTCATGCGTGTGCGCATGGATCTCCAGGGCTGGTCTAATGGCGTCTACTTTGTGGAGCGATGGGGTGCCGACCATTCGACCCGTCAACGCGTGGTGAAGTATTAATAGGCTGACCCACCCAAAACGGACAAAAAAAACCCGCGGGGATATCCCGCGGGTTTTTTCTTTTTAGGCCCCTCCGTGCTCCTTAGGCCGTCACCATGTGGTTGAGCAGACTGTGAAACAGCGCCAACCCATCGGTATTCAACAGGTGTGCATCGGCAGCGCGCTCCGGGTGAGGCATCATGCCCATCACGTTCCGGCCTTCGTTGCACACGCCCGCGATGTTTTGAATCGCACCGTTGGGATTCGCCCCATTGGTGATCGCACCGTCGGCTTCACAATAGCGGAACATGACCTGGCCCTGGTCGTTAAGGCGCTTGAGTGTCTCCTCGTCCGCCTGGTAGCGGCCCTCACCGTGGGCAATGGGGATTTTGTACACGCCGTTCTCCTTCAAATCAGCCGTCATGGGGCTCAAGGGAGAGGCGGGCGTCAAGTAAACGTTCTTGCAAATGAATTTGTGGCTGTTGTTGTGCAGCAGGGCGCCGGGGACCAATTGACTTTCGGTCAAAATTTGGAAGCCGTTGCAAACGCCCAAGACATATCCGCCTTTCGCCGCGTGCTTCACCACTTCCTCCATGATGGGAGAGAAGCGGGCGATGGCACCCGAACGCAAGTAGTCGCCATATGAGAAGCCTCCGGGCAGTACCACCATGTCCACGCCCTGGAGGTCGCGGTCTTTGTGCCACAAGGCAACCGTTTCACAGCCCAGGCCATCGCGCAGGGTATCGATCATGTCCTGGTCGCAATTGGATCCAGGGAAGGTGACAACGCCAAATTTCATGCAGCAAAGGTAGCCAATGAACGTGCTTTTTAGAGTCCAAATGTCTGCCTGCTGGCGCCCGATTTAGATTCGTCCGTTGGATTTGCCCAACAAGTTGCAGAGGCGGTACAAGAGACGGCTTCCGACGTTCGCATCCCAATCGCCTTCCGGACCTGGGGCGACTTCATTCAGATCCAATCCAATCAATTGACGCCCGGAAGCGAGCACCGCTTCGACCAAGTACAAGACCTGCTCGACCTCCAATCCTCCTGCCACGGGCGTGCCGGTGTGGGGGCAAAGTTTGGGATCGAGGCCGTCGATGTCGAAGCTCAGATAAACATTTTGCGGGAGTTCTGCCACGATGGCATCCACTTGATTGGCCCACGAGACACCGCGGTACTGGGCATGCTTCAGGTCGCGGTCAAAATGAACGGAAATGCGGTCGCCGAGTTCGGCCATCACCTCCAATTCCTCTTCGCAGTAATCGCGAATCCCAACTTGGACCAATTTGGCAATCCCCGTATGCTGCATCGCGTTGTACATGATGCTCGCATGGGAGAAGGTGAAGCCCTCATAGGCCCGGCGCAAATCCATGTGGGCATCAATCTGCAAAATGCCCAACCCGGGGTGACGGTCCGCCAAGGTCCGCAGGTAGCCC
>DNWN01000169.1 GCA_003507115.1 Cryomorphaceae bacterium
AAGCCTGCGAGCTTCTGGGACAGTAGCATGACTTGCTCCTGATACACCGTGATTCCGTACGTCTCTTGGAGGTTCTCCTCCATGTCCGCCAAATCGTAGGCAATCGGTTCGATGCCGTGCTTCCGTCGAATGAAGGACGGGATGTATTCCAAGGGTCCCGGACGGTACAGGGCGTTCATCGCAATCAAATCCCCAAAGACCGTCGGCTTTAGGTCCTTGAGATGTTTTTGCATGCCCGGGGATTCGTATTGAAAGATGCCCACGGTTTCCCCTCGCTGGAAGAGCTCATAGGTCGGCGCGTCGTCGATCGGAATGGCCTCCATGTCGAGCTCGACCCCGTGCCGCTTTTTGACGAGGGCGACGGCATCCTTGATCAGCGTCAAGGTCTTGAGGCCCAAAAAGTCCATTTTCAGCAAACCGGCCGACTCCACCACCGCGTTGTCATATTGGGTGCACCACATATCACTATCCTTGGCGGTAGCCACAGGGATGAGTTCCCGGATGTCTGTGGGGGTGATGATAACGCCGCACGCGTGGATGCCCGTGTTTCGCAATGAACCCTCAAGCACCTTGGCTTTGGTCAAGGTTTCCCCCGAGGGATCTTTCTGGGCCATCATGGTTCGCAACACCTGAGCCTTTTCATAGTCCTCCCCGCGGAATTGTTCCCGCAGTGATTTATCATCCAATCCCAAGATTTTGGCCAAAGACTGGTTGTCGGGGACTTGTTTCGTGAGGCGATCGGCTTCGTCAAAGGTCAAATCCAGGGCCCGGGCCGCATCCTTGATGGCCGACTTGGCCGCCATGGATCCATAGGTGATAATCTGCGCAACCTGGCTCGAGCCGTATTTATCGATCACATATTGTATCACCTTGTCCCGCCCTCGGTCATCGAAGTCGATGTCTATATCCGGAAGAGAGACCCGATCCGGATTGAGGAATCGCTCAAAAAGCAAATTATAGCGGATGGGATCTACGTTGGTAATGCCAATGCAATAGGCCACGGCCGAACCCGCCGCGGAACCCCGGCCCGGTCCTACGCTGACATCCATGTCGCGTGCAGCCCGGCAAAAGTCTTGGACAATCAAGAAGTATCCCGGATAGCCCGTTCGCTCAATCGTGGCCAATTCGAAATCCAGGCGGTCTTGAATCTCGGGCGTGATGTCTGAGTAACGACCTTTTGCTCCTTCGTACGCGAGATGACGCAGATAGGCATTCTCCCCGCGTTTTCCTCCGTCCTCAGCATCCTCTGGCTGAATAAAGTCCGAGGGAATGTCAAACTTGGGCAGTAATACTTCGCGCGCCAGTGGGTAATTCTCCACTTTCGCGCTGACCTCCGCCAGAGCGTCAAGCAATTCGGGTGCATCGGCAAAGCGTTCGGCCATTTGTGTCCTCGTGGGAAGGTAGAACTGGTCGTTCGGGAAGCCATAACGGAATCCTCGCCCACGTCCAATAGGAGTCGCTTTTTTCTCGTTTTCCTTGACGCAGAGGAGGACATCGTGGGCCTCCGATTCCGCTTGGTCGATGTAGAATGCGTTGTTGGCCGCGATGGCCCGAACCCCGTGGGTTTGGCAAAAACGCAGGAGGACTTCGTTGATGACGTCCTCTTCAGGCAACCCGTGGCGGTTAATCTCGGCATAAAAATCCTCTCCGAATTGCTCTTTGTACCAGAGAAAGGCCTCTTCCGCCTGCTTTTCGCCCACGTTGAGAATGAGCGAAGGAACTTCCCCATAAAGACCTCCCGTGGTGCACATCACCCCCTCGCGGTGGGCGGCGAGAAGATCCTTGTCAATGCGTGGCACATAATAGAATCCATCGATGAAAGCGGCAGAACTCAGCTTGGCCAAGTTGTGGTAGCCAATTTTGTTCTTGGCGAGGAGGGGGATTTGGTAGCCATCGTCTTTTTGAGATCTGTCGGTGCGGTCCCGGCACACATAGGCCTCATATCCCACAATAGCTTTGAGCTCCGGGCTGGATTCGGGCCTCGATTTGTTGTAGTCAGACACCGCTTTCACAAACTGGAAGGCGCCCATCATGTTGCCCAAATCCGTCAAGGCCACGGCCGGCTGGCCATCGGACACGGCGCGTTGCACCATGGCCGGTACTTTGGCCGTCGCTTGGAGTATGCTAAACTGGCTGTGGGCGTGGATGTGAAAGAAATGGGGGGCAACGTCCGGCTTGGATTCCCCGTGGCCATCCTCCATCCCTGGTTGGTCCTCCCTGGACGACGCCTCCGTTCCAACGGACGACGCCTCGACAGTGGGTTCGGACGAAGGGACCTCGGGGGTTTGGGGCACAAGAGCAGGCGAGGCACCTGCCGGTTCGCCTGCAGCAAGCCGGGCGCTTTCTTCTTGCAAATTGCGGTGAACAAGTCCGATGCCTGCAATGGGAGCGGGATGGGCCTGCTGGAAGGCCTGCAGGGTGGCGCCGTCCCAACCGATTTGTTCGGGAGACCAGTGGCCGCGTCGAACGAGCTCCCAAAAACAACGCGCCGAGGCCTCCACGTCCGCCGAGGCATTGTGCGCTTCGGCAAAGCCGTCCGAAAAGAGGTGGGCATGAAGTTCGGTCAGCTTGGGAATCTTGAACCCACTCCCCTTGCCTCCGACGATTTGCGTGACTTGGGCGGTGGCCTGCGTACAGGTATCTAAGACGGGCAGCTGAAGTTTGCCGTGGTTGCGCGTGAGCCGCACAAATTCGGCCCCCATGACCTGCAAATCAAAGCGCAGGTTGTGGCCAATCATGTAGCGCGTTTGAGCAAGGGCCTGTTCAAAGGCGTCTAGCACCTCCGACATGGGATGCCCTTGAGCTTGGGCGAGCGCCGTGGAAATACCATGGACCTTCTGCGCCCCAAATGGAATGTTGAAGCCCTCAGGGCGCACCAAGAACTCTTTGGCTTCCATCAACGAGCCATCGGCCGCATGCAACTGCCATGCGAGCTGAACCACTCGAGGCCAGTTATCTACGTCCTCAATGGGGGCATTCCATCGCTGTGGAAGACCGGTCGTTTCCGTGTCGAATACCAAATACATGCGTTCTTTAAAAATACCGCATGCCGCCCGGATTCACGGGCAAAAACCACGAAAGTTATTAACGGGTTTTAGACTAAAATCGCCTCCAAATCGTACTCGGAAGCCGAGGTGATTTCCACTTCGACGAAGGTGCCCTTTTTCAGGTGAACCTCCGGGGCGTGGATATGCACTTCGTTGTCGACGTCGGGGCTGTCGTGCTCCGTTCGGCCTACATAGGTGCCGTCGGATTCGACCCGGTCAATGATGCAAACTATGCGCTGACCCACTTTTTGGGCATTGAGATCTTCGGAAATGGTCATTTGGGCCTCCATGATGGCATCCAGACGAGCTTGCTTGACCTCGGCGGGCACATCGTCTTCCAACCCAAAGGCATGGGTATTCTCCTCATGGCTGTAGGTAAAGACGCCCAGCCGCTCAAAGCGTTGGGCGATCACCCAGTCGAGGAGCGTTTGAAAATCTTCTTCGGTCTCCCCGGGGTATCCCACGATAAGCGTCGTGCGGATCGCCATTCCTGGCACCTTGGTCCGCATGGCATCCAAAAGCCGATTCGTTTTTTCCATGGTCGTCCCTCGGCGCATGCTTTTCAGAACGGGGTCTGCAATGTGCTGCAGGGGGATGTCGATGTAGGCACAGACTTTGGGGTTTTCGCGAATCACGTCCAAGACATCCTCCGGAAATCCGGTGGGAAAGAGATAGTGCATCCGGATCCACGCAATGCCCTCTACCTCGCTCAAAGCGGTCACGAGGTCAGCCAAGCGGCGCTTTTTATAGAGATCCAATCCATAATACGTGAGATCCTGTGCAATCAGAATTAACTCCACCACACCTTTGGCGGCCAATTTTTGAGCTTCCAACACCAAATCCTCTATGGGGGTGCTCTTGTGGCCCCCACGCATTAAAGGGATGGCGCAAAACGAACATGGACGGTCACAGCCTTCAGAAATCTTGAGGTAGGCGTAGTGCTGGGGGGTCGTGGTCAAGCGTTCGCCCACAAGTTCCTTTTTGTAGTCCGCCCCCAGAGCCTTGAGTAACAAGGGCAAATCGCGCGTCCCAAAGTACTGATCGACGTCCGGAATTTCCTTCTCGAGGTCTGGCTTATAGCGTTCGCTGAGGCATCCCGTCACAAAGACCTGGTCCAGGTGCCCTGCTTTTTTGGCCGCGACGGCATCCAGGATGGTGTTCACGGACTCCTCCTTCGCATTGTCAATAAAGCCACAGGTGTTGATCACCACGATGCGGCCTTCCTGCTCGTGGACGACGTCCTTGCCGGAAGCCTGCAATTGCCCCATGAGGATCTCACTATCGTACACATTTTTGGAACACCCGAGGGTGATCACATTGATGCGATTCTTCTTGGCGGAACGCGTTCTCATAGTATATTAAAACTTCAGGTGACGGACCGAAAGTCCCTCATTTTTAATCTCTTCCAAAGATTCAATGCCAATGGAAATATGGGTGTTGACAAAATCCTGGCTCACGACCGAATCGCTCGCTTCGGTCTTTACTCCCTCGGGCACCATCGGTTGGTCCGAGACCAACAACAAGGCCCCGAGAGGAATACGATTTTTGAAGCCCGCCGAAAACAGAGTCGCCGTTTCCATGTCAATGGCCATGGCCCGCACCTCTTCGAGGTAGGCTTTAAAGGTTTCGTCGTGCTCCCAAACGCGTCGATTCGTGGTGTACACGGTTCCCGTCCAGTAATCACAGGCACGATTCCGGATAACGTGGGACACCGCGCGTTGCAGCGAAAAGGCCGGCAACGAGGGCACTTCCGGTGGGAAGTAAGCATTGGAGGCACCTTCCCCACGAATTGCTCCGATGGGGACAATGTAATCGCCTATTTCGGTTCGCTTTTTGAGCCCCCCGCATTTCCCCAAAAACAACACGGCTTTGGGACGAATGGCACTTAATAAATCGCTGATCGTCGCCGCATTGGGGCTGCCCATCCCAAAATTGATCATCGTAATTCCTTGACCCTGGGCGCAGGGCATGGATTTTCCCATTCCCACCACACTGCCCCCTGTCATCTCCGCGAAGCGATGGAGGTAGTCGTTAAAGTTGGTCAAGAGGATGTACTCCGAAAACTCATGGAGTGCCAAGCCCGTGTATCGGGGGAGCCAGTTGGCTGTAATTTCTTCTTTTGTTTTCATGCGAATAAGGCATTAATGTAGTCCGCGGCATCGAAGGGGACCAAATCCTCGGGCCCCTCCCCGACACCCACATATCGGACAGGGATGTGAAGTTTGGAAGCGATTGCGAGCGCCACACCGCCCTTCGCCGTCCCATCCATCTTCGTGAGAATAAGTCCCGTGACTTCTGTGACTTTGGAAAATTCCATGGCCTGCTGGACGGCGTTTTGACCGGTAGAGGCATCCAACACGAGCAATACCTCATGGGGTGATCCAGGCTGAATCTTCTCCATGACACGTTTGATCTTGGAGAGTTCATTCATGAGGTTCACCTTGTTATGCAAGCGGCCTGCCGTATCGACAAGCACGATGTCTGCGCCTTGCTTCACCCCTTCCTCCACGGCGGCATAGGCCACCGCAGCCGGATCCGTGTTCATGCCCTTTTCGACGATGGGCACACCTACGCGGGCTGCCCAAATTTTGAGTTGGTCCACCGCGGCGGCCCGAAAGGTATCCGCGGCCCCTAGAATGACCTTCTTCCCTCCGCGTTGATGCAGGGCAGCCAGCTTTCCAATGCTCGTGGTTTTACCGACGCCATTCACCCCAACGATGAGCACCACATGGGGTCCAGGGGTAACCAGGGCCGCGGGCCCCGAAACCTGACCCGCCATGGAATCCAAGAGGGTTTCACGTATCATCGACTTGAGTTCTGCTTCGCCGAGGTACTTGTCTCGGGCGACGCGTTCCTGTACTGCCTCGATAAGCGCTACGGCGGTATCTACGCCCACATCAGCCCCAATGAGGGCTTCTTCGAGAGCATCCAAGGCCTCCTCATCGAGGGCACTCCGTCCCACGACGGCGCGGCTCAGTTTTCCCAGCAAGCTTTCCCGTGTTTTTCCTAATCCAAACAAGGCCATACTACAAGGTAAAAAAAAGCCGCTCGGTAGGAGCGGCTCTATGTTGAACGATAAATCGTCGCAATCTTAGCTATTGAAGAAGTTATTGACATCATCCTTGATGATAATCTTCTCTTCGTAGGCATAGGCTCCTTTGGAAGACTTCACCAACTTCAAAGCCCTGGTGTAACTAACGCCACCGACTTTTTTCAAGGTTGCTACTACTTTCTTTGCCATGGTTACTTGATTTCTTTGTGTACCGTCATACGCTTGAGGACGGAATTAAATTTCTTAATCTCCATGCGATCTGGAGTGTTCTTTTTGTTCTTCGTCGTGATGTAGCGAGACGTGCCGGGTTGGCCACTCTCTTTGTGCTCTGTGCACTCTAGAATCACTTGGATGCGATTGCCTTTCTTTGCCATGATTACGTCAGATTAAATGGCAACGTGGCCGTTTGCGCGCGCTTCGGAAAGCACAGCTTCAATTCCTTTTTTGTTGATCGTCTTCAACGCGGCCGCCGAGATACGCAGGGTCACCCACTGGTCCTCGCTGGGCAAATAAAAACGCTTGCGCAACAGGTTCACATTGAACTTGCGCTTGTTCTTCTTGTTTGAGAAAGATACGTGGTTCCCGACCATCGCTTTCTTTCCTGTGATTTCACAAACTCGTGACATAGCTACGTAGTACTTAGTAAGGCCGTTTCACAACGGGTGCGCAAAGATATACAAAGTTTCCTATACCACATGGGGTTTGAGCCGCTTTTTTCACCCCTCTTGCGTGGCGCCGGAAGAAAGCAAACCGATCCGAAGGGCATTGAGGCCGGCCAAAACGGTTTTTTCAATCACTCGACTCCGATTTCGGCCCATTTGAAAACGTTCCGTCCACACATAAGACGGACCCACTACGGCGACCCAAACAGTCCCCACAGGTTTCGATTCACTTCCGCCGCTTGGTCCGGCAATGCCGCTGGTAGCAATGGCCCAGTCCACCTTCAAGTGCTTTCTAAGCCCATTCGCCATCTGCTTAACAACGGGTTCACTTACTGCGCCGTGAAGTAATAAATCTGCCTTTTGAACCCCAAGGGCCGCCTGCTTCACTTCATTGGCGTACGCCACCACGCTTCCTTGATAATAGGCAGAACTTCCAGCCACTTGGGTAATCCGAGCAGCTAAGGCTCCCCCCGTACAACTCTCGGCCGTCCCGACGCGATGACCGAGCGAAATCAATAGCTTTCCAACCACTTCCTCCAACGGTGTCAAGTCTTCTGCATATACGTCGCGGCCCAGGATGGATTTCAACTCCTCGGCCATGCGGTCCATCTGACTGTTTAAGTCGGGTTCTTGCGAGGTCGAACCCTGAATGGATAAACGCAACTTGACCAATCCGGGCGAGGGCAAATACGCCAAACTCATGGGTGGAAGAATGGCGGCCTCCCAATCAGCAAGACGCAGTGCCAAATCTGACTCGGGTATTCCTTGAACCACAAAATACCGGTGAATCATGAATTCGTCGCATTCTGACCGGATTTGCGGCAAGATCACTTCCTCCATGATGTGCTTCATTTCATATGGGACTCCAGGCATGGAAAGAAAGTGCTGAGTTCCCCGGGTCCAAAGCATGCCTTGGGCGGTCCCGACGGAGTTGGCAATAATTTCTGCCTTAGCGGGCAGTTCGGCCTGTGGGCGATTCAAGGCGTTGGGAACCCGGCCCATCGAAGCAAATAAGGTTTCAATGTGTGCATAGACCTCGGGGCGAAAAATCAAGTGATCCCCAAAATAGCCACAGAGCACGTGCTTGGTCAAATCATCTTTGGTCGGACCCAAGCCTCCTGTGAGGAAGACCCAATGGATCGTTTCGGGCACGGCATTTAGCGCTGCGATGATATCTTTCGGATTATCCGCCACGGAGGTGATGCGCTCTACTTGCACCCCACATCCATTCAGTTGCTGACCCAGCCATGCGGAATTACTGTCTATGGTCTGGCCTAGCAGTATTTCAGTTCCGATCGTGATGATTTCCGCTCGCATCCATCAAAGGTAAGATGTCCGTTCGGCCTTTTTCCGTAGTTTTCCTCCCATAAATCCGTCATATGAAACAGATCAACATAGAGCTAGAAACCTACGAATCGCTGCAGGACCTAACACGGAATGATCGAACCTTGGTGGAAGCTGCTCTGAAGCGTTTGGGAACCGGCCATGCACCCTACTCTCAATTCCATGTGAGTGCGGCCTGCGAAAGCGCGGATGGCGAGATTTGGATTGGAACCAACCAAGAAAATGCGTCCTACCCCGTGGGCATTTGTGCCGAACGGGTCGCCCTTTCCGTTTCGAACATGCAGGCCCCGGGCCAAGCCATCCGCTCTATGGCGATTGTTTATCGGGACCCTAGTGGCAGACACCACGATCCCTTGGCACCGTGTGGGATGTGCCGTCAAGCATTGAGTGAGCAAACCCAGCGACAAGAAGCCCCCATACGCCTCTTGTTGTCCAACGAAAAAGGGGCTACCTGGATTTGTGCGGATGCCAACTCCCTGCTGCCCCTCTCTTTTTCGCTCAAAGATCTTTGAGTTTATCCCGCAGACACCTCCTCGAGGATATCGAGGTATTCTTGCCGGTTCAATTCTTGTACATGGCTCACCCCGTTCTCCTTGCTCTGCGTGCCGAGGAAATAGCGAGCTAAGGACCCCTCTCCTTCGATGCGAATTCGAAGCTCAAAGTCACTATCGCCATCGATGAACTGAGGGAAGTAGAACTTGAACATATCTCGTGAACCCTTGACCAGATTCGATTTATACGGCACAAAGACCACTTCGCCTCCCAAATCCCCGCCTAGGACGCGGTATAGGATCACATCCACATCACTGTTATAGTCTACGCGATAGCCCAATTGGCCCTCATCGGTTGTATCGATACTGTAGGCGCGTTGCCCGGATTCGAGTTCTTGGCTTGGATCAAATAGATACAGGTCTTCTGCCAATAGAAAACTATCTGCCTCCGCCCCAATGAAGGGCATCCACTTGCTGAAATCCGGCAGGCGCAATTTGTCTGGAACCAGTCGGAATTCATACAGCACCGTGTCTTTGGATCGGTAAGGTTCCAAAATCGCCGACAAGCCCATGGGATGGGTCATCGGATTAAATCCAGCGGTATCCACGACGTATTTGCCCGGAAATGCTTTCTGAATGGCCTTTTGCTGTGCCTTGTTGGTGGCCTCCACATTCACGGTGGTTACCCGGCGCTCCATATTGTCGCGCGAGATGAATTCCATTTCAGCGGTTATCACGAAGGGATTGTAGGTGACCTGGAAAACATTGGGTTCCAATTGCAAGAAGGAGGGCGACATGGACCGCAGGCCGATGGAATCTTGCCCCAACAAATTATAGGGGAGCTGGGCGATGGCGGGGTCGATTTTTTGAGCAGACAAACTTAGACTGCCAAGGAGGACCAACAGGGTAAGCATTTTTTTCATACCTGCATAGATATCGAATAATGTGCCATATTTGGATGACCCATGCTAGAAATTTGTGCTTTTCACCTTGAAGATTGCTACGATGCTGTTCGTTTTGGCGCAGGGCGCCTCGAGGTTTGCCAGAGGTACGACTTGGGGGGAATTACTCCACCACAGGAGTGGGTTTTCGCACTCCGTCACAGTGTACATATTCCCCTCGTCGCGATGGTTCGGCCCCGAGGAGGCGACTTCTCCTACACCTCAAAGGAATGGAGTCAAATGAGTCAATCTGCCGAAATCATGAAACGAGCAGGTGCACATGAATTAATTTTCGGCGGGGTCACTCCTCATATGCGTTTGGATGTAACGCGTTGTCAGGCGATCATTCAAGAAGTCGGCATCCCGTGTGTTTTGCATCGAGCCTTTGATGTTTTGGACGACCCCATTCAAGGGGTGGAAGATGCCATTCGTGCGGGTTTCTGCCGAATTCTAACAGGGTATGGACAGGATGACCCGGCCCTTTTGGAAGAAATTAAGCGAAAGGCCGCAGGACGGATCGACATTCTTCCGGGTGGGGGCATCCGCTCAAGTAACGTACAAGACTATATCCGGATGGGCTTTCAACAAGTACACAGCTCGGCTATCCTCGACAATAAACAGCGGGTGAATGGTACGGAGGTGCAAGCCCTTTTGGCCGCGCTTCACACAGGGTAATGGTGCCCGCAATAGACAGGACCCCTCCCTNNTGGTGCCCGCAACAGACAGGACCCCTCGCTGAAACGGGGTGACCATCTACGCGACATGTCGGCCTTCGCTCGGCAGTCACTACGATTTGAGGAGCGCCTGAACATCGACCAACTCCGGGTCTGAACCGGCGCGCGCGACGGCATATTGGAATCCGGGGCGCAAGGCGTAGGCGCCCGTTCGGCCCCGCTTATCCAGAGCGATAAAGCCAATTTGCGTGTCTTGAATACCCGCCTGGCGTCGCTCGAAGAACTCGTAGATCTTTTGGACCGCTCGTTCACAGGCCTCTTGGGGGCTGAATCCGCGTTCCATTTCGGAGACCACGCGGTAGGAGCCCACCACGCGAATCACTTCCTCTCCATGCCCCGTCGCCGTCGCAGCGCCAATGGCCCCATCCACATAGAGGCCTGCGCCAATAATAGGACTATCCCCAACTCGGCCGCGCATTTTGAACGCCATGCCACTCGTGGTACAAATGCCCGCCAGACGGCCTTCTTGATCCAACGAGAGCTGCCCAATGGTGTCGTGGTTTTCAATGTTGACGATGGGCTGGTAGTCCGATTTCTCGCGCCACTTCTCCCATTCGCGTTTGGAATCCGGCACCATCAAATCTTGGAGTGGGAAGCCCATTTCTTGGGCAAACTGGCGTGCGCCTTCCCCCACGATCATGACATGTGGCGTTTTCTCCATCACCGCTCGGGCGAGCGAGCTCACGTGTACGACGTTCTCGACCGCGGCCACGGATCCAATGTTGCCCAAGTGGTCCATGCAACAGGAATCCAGCGTGACAAAGCCGTCTCGGTCCGGACGCCCACCTAATCCCACGGAGCGCTCCTTGGGATCTGCTTCGCAAAGCTTAACCCCTGCTTCGGTGGCATCCAAGGCCGAACCACCCGCTGTTAAAACCTTCATGGCTTCCGCCGTCGTTTCCAAGCCAAAGCGCCAGGTAGCGATGGAAACCGGTTCTACGGGCTCGTAGGTTTTTGAACGCGTCGCTGCGCGCAGCTTTGGAGGCATCAAGGCCGTCAAGGCCGCCCCACCGCCTACAATCTTAAGAAAATCACTGCGCTTCATCGGTGGCTATTTTTTCAAATTCATAGGGTGCATACTTCCAGCCCATGGTTTTCAGGCGCTGGACGTGGTAGTCCATCGCTTGACGAAAGGCTGCATCTTCGCCGGGGCGCTTTTCCCCGAGCCACAAAACTTCCGACAAGGCCGAGGCGCGTGGCTGAACCATGTGCTCCACGTGGTCGGAGGTTTCCATGTATTCGGTCCAGACATTGGCCTGGGCGCCTAAAATGTACCCGAGGTATTCGGTAGGCACGCCGGCAACGGGATTGAATGCATAGACATCGGCCAAGGAATTGAAGCCCCCGATGGCTACGAGCTCTTCGTCTGGGTTAAACTGGTAATGGTCAAAATAGAGCGGCTTGCCCGGAGTCATGACCACATTGTGTTCCATCGACGCAGCCTGAATACCGCCGGTCACTCCACGCCAGGACATGACCGCGGCGTTGGGCGCTAAGCCCCCTTCGAGGATTTCGTCCCAGCCGATGATGTTTCGGCTGTGGGCATTGAGGTAGCGCTCCATGCGCGTGATGAAATGCGACTGCAGTTCATGTTCGTTTTTGAGCTGGTTCCGCGCCATTTCGAGCTGGCACTTGGAGCAGGTCTCCCAGCGGGTCTTAGGGCATTCGTCACCCCCGATGTGAATTAAGGGCGATGGAAAGATGTCCATGATCTCATCCAATACCCCTTCCAAGAAGGTGTAGACCTCCGGATTCCCTGCACAGTACACATCGTCAAAAACACCCCATCCATGGGCCACCTCAAAGGAACCACCCGAACAAGAGAGCTCGGGGTAGGCCGCCAACGCCGACAAGGAATGGCCGGGCATTTCAATTTCCGGAATGACGGTAATGCCGCGTTTAGCCGCATAGTCCACGATGTGACGCGCCTCCTCCTGGGTGTAAAAACCTCCGTGGCGGGTGCTGTCAAAGCGCTGCTCGCTGTAGGCCCCTGTTTGGGATGCCGAACGCCAAGCGCCCACCTCCGTCAGCTTGGGGTATTTCTTG
>DNWN01000099.1 GCA_003507115.1 Cryomorphaceae bacterium
CCGAATCAACGAGAGAGTAAGGGGAAGCATCATTACCGCCGTAGCCGTGTTGCTCATCCATAAACTCAAGAGGAAGGTCGCCACCATGACCCCCGCGAGGACTCGGTGGGACTGACTCCCAAAACGACGCAGAATAGATAGTGCAAAGCGGCGATGAAGTTGGTGTCGCTCCACCCCTCGGGCGAGCATAAATCCCGCCAAAAAAAGAAAGATCAAAGGATGTGAGTAGGCGTTGGCCAGCGCGGAGGCATCGAGAACTCCAAATCCCCCAAAGGTCAATAGTGGAAGGAGAGCGGTCGCGGCCAGGGGGATAATCTCAGTGAACCACCATAGAAGCATCCACAGGGTGCTTCCCACCACCACGCACTGTTGGCTCGTCCATCCCCAATGGCCCCCAAGTAATGTCGAACAGAAAAAGAAGAGTGGTCCGGCCAGGAGGACCAAGGTCTTTCGGATATTTGGGGTCATGAAATTGGTCTTAGCTACGCAGAATCCCAACAAAGTAAAGGAAATTCAAGCTGCCTTGCCGGCGGAATGGTCTGTCACCACGGCCAGGGATGCAGGAATCACGGAGGAGTTACCTGAAACAGGCACGACTTTGGATGCCAACGCTCGCGAAAAAGCGGCCTACTTACAGACAAAGTTGGGGGGATTTGCTCTGTCCGATGATTCGGGACTCGAGGTAGATGCGCTCGAAGGGGCCCCCGGAGTCTACTCGGCGCGCTTCGGTGGACCCGAGAAAGATGATGCGGTCAACCGGGCCGCGCTATTACATGCCATGGAGGGGGTGACGAATCGGACGGCCCGCTTTCGAACGGTGATTGCATGGGCAACGCCCACGGGGATGACCACCTTTGAAGGAGAAGTCGAAGGAATAATCCTCGAATCCGAACGTGGAGAGGGGGGATTCGGCTACGATGCCCTATTTGTTCCGGAAGACGGTGATGGTCGAACCTTTGCGGAGATGGCTTTGGAAGAGAAAAAGGCCATGAGCCATCGAGGCCGTGCGTTGCGAGCGTGGATGGCCGCCTTGGACGGCGAGATTATTCCGCGTTAGGACTGAGTTGGGTTTCCAAACTAAAGAAGCTCATATGCACAGATCCGTACCGCCGTTGATCAAAGCAGGCGGGATGGTCCGTAAAGTTGTGGTCTACGCCGTGTTCGAGCACGAATAAACCGTCTTCGGGCAGCCGGTCAAGAGCCAACGCAATCAATCCGGTGTAGTCAGGATAGTCATACGGCGGGTCGGCAAAAATGAAATCCCACCGGTGCATGGTCTTTTTGAGGAAGCGCTCAGCATCACTGAATGAAGTTTTGATGGCACTGTACTGAAGCATATCCGCCGTCTTGTCAATAAAGCGTATACAGTCTCGGAAGCTATCGACGGACGTAATGTCTTCACATCCTCGGCTCGCCATTTCGAAGCTAATATTTCCCGTTCCAGCAAAGAGGTCCAGGGCACGAACTTCCGACCAATCTAAATAGTTCTCCACGATGTTAAAGAGTCCCTCCTTCGCCATGTCCGTGGTGGGTCGAACGGGGAGGTTTTTGGGAGCAGCAAGGATTTTGCCGCGGTTTTTTCCGCGAATGATGCGCATTAAGGTCGTGGGAATAAGACGGTCAAAGATGACCAAGGATGGGAAGCGGTGGTGTCAAGTTTTTCAATGAATGGACGTAGGTTTTCCCAACAGACTTCGTCCGCATCTCCTTCCCAGATGAGGGGGACGTGTTGGGCAGGAAGTCCACATTGGTCGTAGAGCACCATGCAAGCGTACGCGGCGTCTTGAGGGGTTTCCACCTGGAAGACGGTGTGGCTCAGCAAACGACCTTGCTGGATGGCGGCCAATTCAAGACGGGGGCCTTGTCGGTGAACGCGAACTGCGTCTCGCTTGGCGAGGGGGCTCAGCCAGCGTTGCGCATTGGCGGCCATCGTCGGGGTACAATGCCCGGGAACGCCGCTGGGGAAACGGTAGTACAAATCCATGCCGCGATCCAAGGGGTAGCACTCCCACTGGGTCCCATGGGGATCTAAGGGCTTGAGCCAGGTTTCCACATTTTCGACCCAGTCTTTGGGATACCAGGCGGCAAATTCTTCCTGTCCAAAGGCGTGCCATGCGGCGAATTCTTTCGCGTATTGTTCCATCCATGAATTCACCTCGTCCACGGAAAGTGCCAGGGTGGATCCTAAAGGCCGTCCGTCAGATGCCCGAACGATGCAAACCAATACGCCTACGGAACCGTAGCTGAGTAAAACGACAGAATCCTCCGGAGAGGATTCTGTGTTTGGGAAAAAAGCCCAGGTCGAGGGCCACATATTATTTCCAGTTGCCACTCAAGGTGGGTTCAGTCAAGGAGCCTACGATCAAGGCGTCGATGCGCAAGTTTTTGATGAACGCCTTGTAGTCTTGATAAATGTCCGCGAAGAAGCGTGTATTGGGAGCGATGATTTCAAAAACTTGCACGCGAACCCCGTTTCGGTCGACAAAACCGGTGGCCATCTTAAATTCCGCCGTGTCATTGGTGAAAGGGATGAAACGAAGTTCCGTGGCGTCGAAATCTGCTTCAAACAGCTCTGGGTTCTTGTTAATGAGTTTCTCTTTGGCGCTCGTCTGACCGATAATGCGGTAAATAATGGTGTCCTTCAACATATCGGTCTGGTACACTTTGTTGTAGGCCATAAAAGAGGAGTCTTTCCGCTCGATAATGTTGACTTGGGCATATTCCAAGAAGGGAATCAACTCGTCAAAGGTGGCTGCGTACTTGCCGTACTCCGTCTTAAACGTCAGCTGGGCCTCGCGCAATTGCTCCAGTCGGTGGGTCACCTCCGCATAGCGCTTTTCCTTGATGGCGCTGAATTCAATGGGCTCCATAATGATGCGGTAGATACGGTAGGAGAGGATCAACGTGATCACGCCTAAGGCAATGCGCAAATAAAGTATAGTACGTGCAGTCATGATAAAAAGTTTGCGTGCCAAAACTATGAAATTTTACCTTGTGCCCTTGCAAGCAGCCCTGTGAATTCTCCAACCCTTTTTGAAACCTTTCGCGACCGATTTCCGGGGACCCCCACGGCGGACCAGGAAGCGGCGATGCACGCCTTGGTGCGTTACCTCCTCGAGCCGGCGGAGGAAAGCCTTTTTATCCTCAAAGGTTACGCGGGAACGGGCAAGACCACCTTGATGCGAACCTTGGCGAGCATCCTACGCCACGTGCAGATGCGCCCGGTTCTTGCCGCTCCGACGGGCCGAGCGGCCAAGGTGCTCCAAGGCCAGATGAAACGCCGAGCCTTCACCCTCCATCGTCTGCTTTACTTGACGGTTCGCGATCCCTCGGGTGGTTTTTCGCGCATTCGGCGACCAAATAAGGGAACGTTGCAAGTATTTATCGTCGATGAGGCGTCGATGTTGGGGGATCTCGGCGAGGCCCGTGAACTCTTTCAAGATTTGTTGCTCTTTGTGGCCCAAGGCGAGGAGTGTCGTCTCATCCTGGTCGGCGACGAGGCACAGCTACCCCCGGTGGGTCAGTCCTTTTCCCCGGCCTTGATCCCACGGCATGTGCGCGACCACTATAACTGGAAAATTCGAGGGGCGGCCCTTTTTGAGGTGATGCGCCAGGCGGCGGATTCTCAAATTCTGGCGAATGCCACCGCGATGCGTCAAGGCCTTTTGGCGCCTGAAGTGCGGTTTCCTGCCTTGCATATTGGGGCGGAGGTTCGCCGTCTTCGCGATGCCCACGAGGTGTTCGAGGCCCTCGAGTCGGCGTATACCTCGGCAGAGCCGGACGCCGTGGTATTGACCCGGTCCAACAAGCGAGCCGTCGCTTACAACCGCCAAATTCGATCGCGCCTACTCTGGCGGGAGGACATACTCAATGCGGGGGATGTGGTGATGGTCGTCCAAAATAACGAGCGATGGATGGACCCAGAGGACTCGGCGGGCTTCATTGCGAATGGGGATATGTTTGAAATCCTCAGTTGGCGAAATGAAGAGGAGCGCTTTGGTCTGCGCTTTGCGGATGCGAGTCTTCGCTGGCTCGACCGGGAGGATGCCCCGAACATCGAAGCCAAAATTTTACTGGATGCCCTGGATTCGGAATCCGCGAGGCTGTCGGAGGCGAGCATGAAAGCCCTCATGCAGGGGGCCCGCGAAGAAGCCCAGCATCTCCCCAAGGCCCAGCGTCCCGCCTTTTTGCGCGAACACCCCTATTTGCAGGCGCTTCAGCTCAAATTTGGGTATGCCTTGACGGCCCATAAAGCGCAAGGGGGGCAGTGGCGCGACGTCTTCATCGAATGGCCTTATGTGCCCGACGTAGACGATGCCGAATTCATCCGGTGGATGTACACGGCCTTCACGCGAGGCCAGGAGTACGTGTATTTGATCGGATTCCCCGACTCTACCTTTGCCGACCCATGAATTGGCACCTGTTTTTTGACCTAGATCGGACCCTGTGGCACCACGAGCGCAATGCGGAGGAGGTTCTGGAGGAATTTTGCGAAGAGTTCATCCTTTTGAAGGGGGTGTCACCCCAAACTTTTGCCCAGAAATACCAAGAGATCAACGATGCCTTGTGGTCGGTGATTCAATCGGCGGGATATTCGGTGGATTACGTGCGTAAGCGACGCTTCCCCCAGCTCCTCGAAGCGGTCATTCACTCGGCCAGCGCCCAGGAGAAGCGCGAGCTCGCAAGCACCTTGGAAAAAGCCTTTACGGACCGCACCCCCGACCGCGCGCACCACTATCCCGGTATGATTCCCGCGTTGCAATCCCTGCACGAGGCGGGCTATGTATTGCATATCCTGACCAATGGGGTGACCGAATCGCAGTCAAGGAAAGTGGCGGCCCTCGGCTTGACATCGATGTTCTCGACGTTGACCACGTCGGATGAAGCCCAAGCGTATAAGCCCGATCGGGCTATTTTTCGCTACGCTATGCGCCGAGCGCTGTGCGCGCCCGAACAGTCTGTGATGATTGGCGATTCCATCCTACGGGATATTCGAGGGGGACGAGAAGCGGGGATGAAAACGCTATGGTTTCAGGCCTCCGATGCCTTGCCTCCCGACGCGGAAGGCACCGCGGACGGGCAGTTTTCAGACTATGGCCGCTTGGCGTCTGCCCTGGAAGCCATTGGCTGTGGACCCGGAGACAGCCCGACTTTCTTGGCGTCAGGAAAGGCCGAGTGAGGCGACCGACGGCAGGCCTCCGCCCGTATCTTTGTGGCCTAAGGCTCAATTTATGGCGAACGCGACCCCTTACGTTCCAAAAAATGCACTTCGCATCGTTACGGCTGCCTCACTATTTGATGGCCACGACGCGAGTATAAATATTATGCGGCGCATTCTGCAGTCTAGCGGAGCGGAAGTCATTCACCTCGGCCACGACCGCAGCGTAGAGGAAGTTGTCAATACGGCGATTCAAGAGGACGCCAATGCCATTGCTATGACCTCCTACCAAGGGGGACACATGGAGTATTTTAAGTACATGCATGACCTGCTCCGAGAAAAAGGGGCCGGCCACATTCGCATATTCGGCGGCGGCGGCGGAACCATCCTGCCCTCTGAAATCGCCGAACTTCAAGACTACGGCATAGCCCGTATCTACCATCCGGACGACGGCCGCTCCATGGGCCTTCAAGGCATGATTAACGACTTATTGGAGAAATGCGACTTCCCCGTCGGAGATCAGCTGGACGGCGCGGTAGAGGGCGCATTGAAAGGGGAAGCACGGCACATGGCTCGGCTGATTTCCTGTGCCGAAAATTTTCCGGACCTCTATGCACTGCAGCGCCCTGCCTTGGAAAAAGCCATGGAAGGGCGAAGCCAAACACCCGTCCTAGGCATCACAGGGACTGGGGGTGCCGGAAAGAGTTCCCTCGTCGATGAATTGGTGCGGCGCTTCCACATGGATTTTCCATCCCTTCGTCTGGGCATCATTTCGGTCGACCCCTCCAAGCGCAAAACTGGGGGCGCCCTCTTAGGAGACCGCATCCGGATGAATGCCATTCAGCATCCCAACATCTACATGCGCTCGTTGGCAACGCGTCAGAGCAATCTAGCACTCAGCAAGCATGTCGCGGAGGCCCTGTTTATCCTTCAATCTGCGTCTTTTGACCTCATTATCCTAGAGACGAGTGGCATTGGTCAATCCGATACCGAAATCCTGGACCATAGCGACGTGTCGCTCTACGTCATGACCCCGGAATATGGGGCGGCAACTCAGCTGGAAAAAATTGACATGTTGGACTTCGCGGACTTGATTGCTTTGAACAAGTTTGACAAGCGCGGGGCGCTCGATGCATTGCGCGATGTAAAAAAGCAGGTCCAACGCAATCATAATCGTTGGGAAGACTCCGTGGAAGACATGCCTGTGTTTGGGACCATGGCTTCGCAATTCAACGATCCAGGTACCAACCGTCTCTTCCGAGCCGTCATGGAGGCCATGGTCACCAAGGCTGGGGCCACCCATCTGCAAGCCCAATCAGATCGTGCCGAGGGTCAGAGCGAAAAGATGTACATCATCCCGCCCGCCCGCACGCGCTACTTGAGTGAAATTTCAGAGGGCATCCGCGGATACAAGGCCTGGGTGCATCAGCAAGCGGAGGTAGCCGATAGCTTGTACAGCCTGCAACGCAGCATGGAATCCTTGGCTCAATCCACCTTGGAGGACCGCGATCGACTGATCAAAGGACTTCAAGAAGTCTTCGCTGCCAAAAAACGCGACTTGGATCCCTACAACTGGGACATGATCGAAGGATGGCCAGCCCTTCGCGAGCGCTACATGGGGGAGGAATATGTCTACCAAGTCCGCGGCAAGGACATTAAGGTTCCCACCTATTCCTTGTCTTTAAGTGGAAAAAAGATTCCCAAGGTGGTGACCCCGAGCTACCGATCGTGGGGGGACATTCTGCGCTGGTTGCTCGAAGAAAATGTCCCTGGGTCCTTCCCGTACACGGCGGGTATTTATCCGTTCAAGCGCATGGCCGAAGACCCGACCCGCATGTTTGCTGGGGAGGGCGGTCCCGAACGCACCAACAAGCGCTTCCACTACGTATCGCTCGGCATGCCGGCCAAGCGATTGAGCACGGCCTTTGATTCGGTCACCTTGTACGGACACGACCCCGGACGTCGCCCCGACATTTATGGCAAGATTGGTAACGCCGGGGTGAGCATTTGCTGCCTGGACGACGCGAAGAAACTCTACAGTGGCTTTGACCTTTGCGATCCGACGACCTCGGTGTCCATGACGATCAACGGTCCGGCGCCCATGCTCCTCGGCTTTTTCTTGAATGCCGCGGTGGATCAGCAATGCGAAAAGTATATCACGGCCAATAAGCTGGAATCGAAGGTGGAAGCGGTCAAAAAGGCCAAGTACGACGACCAGGGCTTGCCCCGTCCTGCCTACCATGGCACCTTGCCAGAAGGCAACAGCGGCCTCGGTTTGATGCTTTTAGGCGTGACTGGCGACGAAGTGCTGCCTGCCGAGGTCTACGCGAAGATCAAAGCGGAGGCCTTGAGCACCACGCGCGGCACCGTCCAGGCGGACATCCTCAAGGAGGATCAGGCCCAAAACACCTGTATTTTCTCGACCGAATACGCCCTTCGCCTAATGGGCGACGTGCAAGCCTACTTCATCGAGCAGAAAGTGCGCAACTTCTATTCGGTGTCGATTTCGGGCTACCACATTGCCGAGGCGGGCGCGAACCCCATCACGCAACTCGCGTTTACGTTGGCGAATGGCTTCACCTACGTGGAGTATTACTTGAGTCGTGGCATGGACATCAATGCCTTCGGCCCCAACTTGAGCTTCTTCTTTTCCAATGGCATTGATCCCGAATATGCGGTGATCGGCCGCGTGGCACGCCGCGTGTGGGCCAAAGCCATGAAGACCAAGTACGGCGCCGACCCCCGGGCCCAAATGTTGAAGTACCACATTCAGACCTCGGGCCGTTCCTTGCATGCCCAGGAAATTGACTTCAATGACATTCGGACCACGCTGCAAGCACTGTATGCCATCTACGACAACTGCAACTCGCTGCATACCAACGCCTACGACGAGGCCATCACGACGCCCACCGAGGAGTCTGTGCGCCGCGCCATGGCCATCCAGTTGATTATCAACAAGGAATTGGGTCTCGCGAAGAACGAAAACCCCATTCAGGGCTCTTTCATCATCGAAGAATTGACCGATTTGGTCGAAGAAGCCGTGATGGACGAATTTGACCGTATCACAGAACGAGGCGGCGTTCTCGGCGCGATGGAAACGATGTACCAGCGAGGCAAGATTCAAGAGGAATCCATGCACTACGAAATGCTCAAGCACACGGGCGAATACCCCATCATCGGCGTAAACACCTTCTTGAGTTCGAAAGGATCGCCCACCTTGATTCCTGGGGAGGTGATCCGTGCCACCGAAGGTGAAAAAGAGGATCAAATTGCCACGGTGGTGGCCTTGCAGGAAGCGTCGGGCGCCAAAGCTTCAGAGGCGCTCTCGGCAATTCAAGCAGCGGCGCTTTCCGGCGGGAATGTCTTTGAGGCCATCATGGAAGCGGCCAAGGTTTGCTCTTTAGGTCAACTTACCCATGCTATGTTCGAAGTGGGCGGTCAGTACCGTCGGAACATGTAGGGGAGGGGCCTCGTATTAATCGATGCGTTCCCAAACGTACGGCACATCTTGGTTCATCAGGTCCGCCTTCTGTAGGGCCCATTGGCCTTGGTGTTTTTGGAAGGTCAGTGTGCCCACATTGCTATCGTTTCGGAAGAGGTAAACGCGCTCCGTATGCGTCTTTTGGGCCAAATAGTAACTCGCCACACTAATATTCCCCTTGGGGGGCTGCACCATGCTCAGCAGGTGTTCTTCGCCCACTTTTAGCTGCCAAATGGCATCCACCACCAAGGGGTATTGGGTGGCCATCACGGGGTGGTAGAGCGGGCCAGCGGGGAGGGAGTGGGTTTCGGTCGCTTCACTCGATATGATGCCCTGAAACACCTCCATGAGTCCGTCTTGAAAGTTGACGGAATAGGAAGGACTCGACGAACTAATAAACTGGTAGAATTCAATATGCCCGTCCTCCAAGGAGAAAAGGGCCAGATGTCCCATTCCCTCAGCTTGGTCGTTGAAGGTCAAAATTTGGCCATATTGACCCATCGAGGTTTCAGCCTTGTATTTCAGAACAGTCAGTGCATCCTTTTGCACCAACTGGGCGTTGTTGGCAAACTGGTAACTGGCCGAATACACCCAGCGCGGTTGGCAACTTAGGGCCAGGGCTGCAGCGGCTCCCAAAAGGCATTTGTGGATAACTCCCATGGCGGAAAGTTCGGCAATTCTGTGCGGGCTCGGTACCTTTAAGGCATGAAAATTATTTCCTGGAATGTGAATGGAATTCGGGCGGCCGCGACCAAAGGCCTCCTGGATCAATTAGCCGCATGGGATGCGGATGTGGTGTGTTTTCAAGAGACCAAGGCCACCGAAGAGCAGGTCGCGGAAGTGCTTTTTGGCGCCGGCTACCACGTGTATGCGCATTCGGCCGAAAAGAAGGGCTACAGCGGCACCGCTTTGATTTCGAAAGAAGCCCCCTTGAGCGTGAAAGTGGGGGTAGGCCTGCCCGAACACGACGGCGAAGGCCGCCTCATTGTGGCCGAGTTTCCCCACTACTACGTGGCAACCGCCTATGTGCCCAATTCCAAGGGCGACTTGAGCCGAATCCCTAACCGCCAAGCCTGGGACCGCGATATCGCTGACCTGCTCGCGGACTACGACCAGAAAAAGCCCATCGTATACTGCGGCGATCTTAATGTCGCCCACCAAGAAATCGACCTGTCCAATCCAAAATCCAACTACAACAAGACGCCCGGCTACACCCAAGCGGAAATTGACGGTATGGACTATTTGCTCAGCAAAGGCTTTGTGGATTCTTGGCGCGCCCAGCACCCCGAAGAGGTGAAGTTTTCCTGGTGGAGTATGCGTTCGGGTGCCCGTGCGAAGAACATCGGATGGCGTTTGGACTACCACGTGGTGTCCGAGCGGCTCATGCCCAAGGTGACCCGGACGGATATCCTGACCGAAGAGTATGGCAGCGACCACTGTCCGGTGCTAATAGAGCTAGAGGGCTAGGGAGCGCCTG